>NZ_PIRF01000003.1 GCF_003049705.1 Campylobacter concisus | reverse complement strand
CATGTTCTCCTTATTGTTTATATTATTTGAAATTTTGAATGAATTATATAAATTTTAGAAGAGCTTGTCTATTGTACCATGTGAAATATTTGTGTGACTATCTTTTATCGTAGCTCTAAAATTTAGCCTTTGCTTTTAAAATTCTTAGCATTAGTTTTAGTAGAGATTGATTTTATTTAAAAATTTAAAGACCTACTAAAATAGAAAGTAAGTCTTTAAATATGATCTTATAAAGCCTTTATATCTCCACCAATAACTCTTAACCCTCTACTATCAAATATCGCCTTTACGCCAGCTACTTCTATCACGACACTTGATCCCTCTATCGTTACTTTTGTGCTACCTACTTGATGGATTATCTTATCTTTGGCATTTACCTCATAAGTCGTCTCTATATTGCTAAATTTTGAATCAGCAATCTCTGTGTGCTGGGCAGCTGTTTTTGTTGTGAAATTTGACTTAGCATTTACATCAATGTAACTATTTGCCTGAAGCACAATATGCTCGTTACTAAATTCATTTATGCCTTTTTGTGAATTTAGCTTATAGCCACCATCTATATTTTGCTCTTTTGTGCCTTTTACCTCTCTCATCTCATCATTATGTATGGTCGTATTAAGATTTGATTTTACTTCTACAAATTTATCATGTCCTACAAATTCATGACTATCTTGACCTACTCTTGTATTGTTATCAACAGCTACGTTTAGCGTATTTGAGACGCCCACTACTGTATCTTTTGAAAGCCCGACTGTTGTTAGATATTCAGCTCCCACATTTACATTTTTTGCTAGATCTATCGTCTGAATGTGAGCTTTTTTTACTCGTTCGGTGTAACTTCCATGCACTTGTGAGCTTTTGTCATTTAGTATTGTTTGAGAAAAGTCGTTATTTACAAGCTCGTCATAGTCCTTTTCTGCTTTTACATAAATTTGCTCTTTATTTTTTAAATTTGATAAAGTGATCTCGTTTATACCGGTCTCATTTGCACCAATTGTTTTTGAGCTAAGAGATGTTTGGTGATAGTTACTATCCACATTTACAAGTGGCGTATTTGAAGCATTATATAGGCTACCACTTACTACTGGGTTGTCTATATCATTTTGTAAAAACGAGATGATAACCTCATCGCCGATCCTTGGTATGGCAAAAAAGCCTGAGCTATTGCTAGCAATAGGCGTTATCACTCTTAGATAAGCACTCTTGTGATAGCTTGCGTTGATGGCATCGTCTTTATCGATTATCTCTTGCGTACTAAAAGCATTTAACCTCACCTTTACTCTACCATAGCTATCAGTATGGATCGTATTATTTTGGCTGTTTAGTCCATCTTGACCAACTACAAGACCTAGCGTGATATCTGGTGCTTTTGGCTTTTGCTTGTAGCTTGGGACAAATTTCACACTACTTGGAATGATGCTTATCTCGTTTGTGTATGAGCTTATAAATTTTTTATCTTTAAATGGGACATTATCGCCCAAATTTAAGGTATTTTCTAAAACGCTCTCATCAATATAAGTATGCTTTAAAGCTATTATTTTAAACTCATATTCACCTTTGCTAGCATCAATAGCTACCGAGATATTGTCATTTAAATTTAGCGCAAATACATTTGAGCTAGCGGTAAATTCTTTTAAAAGCATATCGCTTCTTAGTTTCTTAAGGTAGGTGCTAACTTCAAGCAAGCTAGTATCACTAAATGAATACTCATCTAAATTTATATGCTTGTCATAGATATTTACCTGCTCGTCAAATATCTTTTCATTTTTACTCTCTAACACATTTGGATAAGCTGTATTTTGAAAAGAGTGCGTAAAGCTATTTGCTTTTAGCGTCTCGCTCTTTGTTATTTTATTTATATGCTCGGTTGCTAGATTATTATTCAAATTTACATTAAAGCTTACTTTTCTAGCTTCCTTGCCACTGCTTGTATCACTTGAAGTAAAATTTTCATTTTGATTGCTATAAGCTAGTATAAATGTATCATGAAAATAAATTTTTTCATTGTCTTCATAAAAATATATACCGCTATCATGGCAAAGTCTTGTTATAAAGGCTAGGTCGCTCTCATTGTACTGGGCTATAAATTCTCTTTTGTTGTAGTTATTTTTGATATTTGAGAAGTCCAGCTCTTTGGTTAGCCTTTGCTTATTAAAAGCTAAAATATCTTTTACTATTTCTAAAATGCTCTGGTCTGTATAAATTCTATTTGCTCTATTTATGCTTAGCCTATATAGTGGTGAAGTTAGTTTGAATTTAAAGAAGTATTTTTTATCTATATTTGTACTAGTCTCATCATCTACGCCAAGATACTCTACATCGCTTACTATTCCACTAAAGTGCATATCGTTTGAGCTACCATCTGGAACGATATTTTTATTTGTTGAAGACGGTCTTTTTATGCTTAGCTTTATACTTTTATCAAGATATTTATATATGCTTGAGTAACTTTTATCGTTATTGTAGATGGTGTCTAAATTTTCATAAAGCGGGTTTTTCACCAAATTTATATAAGCAAAGCACTCTATGCTAAATATACTTTCTAAATTTTCATAAATATCTGCACGTGTAACGATAAATTTATCGTTTGACTCGTTTGCTATCTGAAGAGTCGAGAAAGTATCGTTAGATACGCCGTAGTCCACAAAGCCGTCTGTTGCCACTGAATTGCTAGATGCTAGCATGACAGGCTTAGTCAGTGATGATGTTGGTGATGTTAAATTTTTGTCCATTTGTTGCTCTTTCAATCTTTTTTCGTTTTCTTCTTCTTGCAATCTTTTTTCAAATTCTCTAATATCAGCATCAGTAATTTTGTATACCGATTTTGTTTCCTCTAATATTCCTTTATCTTTAATTTCCTTGTAAATTCTAAATTTTCTTTCTTCATCAGTATCAACCCCAGTTTTGGCTACTTCTGTTACTGTATCAAAAATCTTCCCTACTATTGGAGGTTTAGGATAAAAACTATTAAAATCATCCATGGCTTTTTTAGCCTTTTTTGCCGTAGTTTCATCGCCTATTTCTATCGGCTCAGAAATTTTATCTTTTATATCTAGTTTCTTCTTGCTTATATTAAATAAATCCATTATTTATTCTCTTTTTTTAACAATTTCAATAAGTCTTTTTCATCATTTATAAGCGTTAGTACTTTCTGTAAAAGAATATAGCCTCTTGGGTCTTGTCCATGTTCTAAGAGTTTTTTAATTAGCTTAAATTTCTCTTCTTTAAATTCTTTATATTTTTGAGTTTTAATAAATTCAAACAACTGAGGACTTGGAGACTGTCCTTCTAGCTTAACACCATTTTCTTCGAAAAAAAGCAAAAAGTCTAATCCTATTGAACCAGCCAACCATACATTAGGTACTGCACCTTTTTCTAAAATCTCGTCAATACTTTTAGGCTTATTTGCGCTATATGCAAATTCTAATAAACTGGCCTTCATTGTGAAATTCGGTAAATTTATACTAGCATTAGCATTACATCCAAGATCATCTATATAGTATTTTATATACTTAGTAGTTTCAGCATCACTTAAATTTTTATTAAAAATGAGCCCAAACATATCCGTACAATTTGTTTCGTGTGAATATAAAGATGTTATGAGAAATATGATTATTGCCAATTGCTTCATTGCGCTAATTCCTTTTGAGTTCTATTCTTTAATAAATTATCTAAATCTTTTTCATCATTTATAATTTTCAAAATAACCTTTAAAACCTCATAGTCTTTTGGGTTTTGTCCGTGCAATAAAAGCTTTTTAATTAGTCTAAATTTATCGTCTTTAAATTCTTTATATTTTTGAGTTTTTATAAATTTAAGTAGCTCAGGGCTAGCTTTTTTATTGTCTATACCGACACCATTTTCCCTAAAGAAAAATGCAAAGCTCATGCCTATGGACGTTGCTAAACTAGCATTAGCTGATGTTCCTTTTAACAAAAGAGTATCAAAAGTTTTTGTTTTCAATAAATTCGATCTAATCGTTAAATTATTTAATTTTACGCTAGCATTAGCATCGCATCCGAGATCATCTATGTAGTATTTTATATACTTAGCCGTTTCAATGTCACTTAAATTTTTATTAAAAATGAGCCCAAACATATCCGTACAATTTGCTTCGTGTGAATATAAAGATGTTATGAGAAATATGATTATAACTAGGTGTTTCATATCGCATTTCACATATCATATTAATTTAAAAGATAAAGATAAAAAGGGCTCATCTGTGTCCTTCTAGCTAGAAGATGATTTTATTAACCCTAGGGGTAAACCCTAGGTTGGTTTTAAGCTTTTTTAGTAGCTTCTCTCCAGTCGTCGCTTCCGCTTGTGCCTGCAGCTACGTGTTCCCAAACTATCTTTCTATAATTCATTGAAACTTTGAAAAGCTCTGTTTTGTCGCTGTTTAGCTTATCTTGAGCATTTGGACTTACTAGAGTAATATCTGTTATAGTTGCATCTTCTAGTTTTGTAGTAAAGAAATGCTCCGCACCACCACTAGTTGATGTTCTATACCAATAGATCTCAACCTCTGGAAGCCTTTCACCTTGTGTTAAAGCATTGTAAAGAAGTGGAACAGCTTTATTTAGTGATGTAGTAAAACTAAATGGCTTATGGACTCTTTGGCCTGATGGTTGGCCACTTTGTGGATCAGTTGGAACTGTTACTATATGAGAAACCTCTTGAGCCATGATCTCATCTTCGTGACCTGACTGATAGCGATTACCTATACTAGCTTCTGTTGAAGCACCACTTGAAATAAGTCCTTGTGTAGAACCTTTCACTTTAATATACACTGGTTGTGACATATTTACTCCTATTAAAAAGTTTGGATTATTCTATCTTTTATTTACTTTCTGTTTTATTAAAAACATTACTTTTTTAACATATAGCTTTGAAGAGCTTTATGCAATAGATAATTAAACGCTTCCTTATCTTCCTTAGTGCTTTTTAGTACGGCTCCTGAAAGATATTTAAAAAATGAGTTATTCTCGACTATATCATACATTTGGCTATATAGCTCTTTGCATATAAGCTTAACCAAAACAGTATTTATTAGTTCTGTTGAGTCACTAAGAGGAAGAGTTTTCATGATTGTTTCCATATCTTTTGTGTTTAAAGTCCTAGTCTGCTCACTTATAGGACTCATATTTGGCTGTAACTTTATACTCTCAACTATCTTTGCTAAAAGCTCATCCATGCTTTTAGCAGTCAGCATATTTTGCTTATTTGCATTTTCTTCTTCGTCAAAATTTTGAGCCATTTCATTTAAATTTAAAACTGCATCGTGTGCATTTTCATTTAAAGTGATATCTTTTTTATCATTTATCAATGAGTTTATCTTTGGCTCTTCTTTAAAATCAACATTTGAAATTTTACCAACTGGTTCAAAACGTTTATCATCGAGTTTGTCAAAATTTTTTGTATTTTCTATTATCTTATGAGCTTTCCCTATATATTCATCAATTCTAGAAGGGTCTATAAATATAAATTTTAACTCCCCTATCCTAAAGACATCGCCCAAATTTATGACACTCTCATAGTCATCTGGAAGCTTTGAATATGAATCACTATAAAAAATTTCACAATCTTTATAGCCACAAATTGTGAAAACCCCCTCTTCAAATCCAACATGAGCGTGTTTGGGTGCGATTGAATCGCTCATATCATTACAAGAAAATTTTGTAGTGTCTAATGAGCCTATATCACCGCCATTTTCATCAAAAATGATAAATTGAGCTGAAAAGCTTGACGCTTTATCGTAATTTTGTATAACTGCTGCTATTTGTTGCATATTTTATCCTTAATAAAGCATCTTCTTTGGTAAATTTATCGTTGGTATGATATCCATAAGCTCTAAAAGCTCTCCTCCATTTGGTGTTACTTCAAAGCCAAAATACGAATCTCTTCTACCATCAAAATTAAGCGTACTAACGCCAACGCTACTAAAATTTGAAGCCTTTAATATCTTATACCAGCCCCATTCTCCATCAAAACTTAGCTCTTTTCTCTCACTTCCAGTGCTTGAAACTGCATTGAATTTAAACTGTGTTGATATATCAAAATTTTTACTTGAAACTATCAAATTTGAGGCAATTGTATGATCATAAGTCAAAGAGTTATTAGAATAGCTAATATTTATATGGCTAAAATTTGCCGATAAATCGACAGCTTTTAAATTATAATTTAATTTTAGCTCATCATTTGAATCAAGCATTAAATTTGAAATTCTGTCTATATAGGCGATATTTTTAAGGAAATCCCTACTAAACCTTAGCTCTTTTGCATATTTTGGTCTTATTTTATAACCATCAGCGGTTTTACTTAAGATTTGTTTTAGATATCTATCATAAAAGCTATTCCAAGTTCCGTTTTTGCCAAAGAATCTTTTAAATTCTTCTGTGCTAACAGCCTTTGGAGATTGTTCATTAAATGGATAAAATGGCTTGATAAGACTTTCAAAATCATCAAAAACATCATCTCTATATGCTGTTGATAAAAGCACCGAAGCACCATTTTCTACTTGTTTCCATGCAAGTGTCGATAACTTTTGATAATATTCATTTAACTCATCTGGAAGCTTCTTGGCATCATTATTTAAGACAACAAATGGATCGTTTTCGTTTTTTATGCCATTTATTGCATAAACTATTTTATCATCGTTGCTTTGAAGCATTTCAAAGTTATAGTCACTAACTTTTTTATAAACGCTTGTTACATCGTTGCTTATAATATCCAGCAAGTCATTAGAATTTAACGTATGATAATTAGTAAATTTAGCACTAAAATCACTGAAAACACGCTTTATCTCACTTGAAGCAAATCCTAGAGAGTAGATATATTTTAGTAAATTCTCATCATTTAAATTTGTATTTTGATTAGTTAATTTTATTAAAGAATTTAAAGGATTTTCTCTCTTTGACAAGATATCAAGCTCTTCTATGACCTCTTTTTTTGTGCTAAATTCATTTGGCTCTATTTCTCTTAAAATTTGGCTCCACTTATCAGCATAATTTTGCAAATAAAGCTCTATTACAGCAATACTTAACTCTTTCTTATCATTTGAGCTAATATCTTTTAAAGAAGAATTTGTCTCCATTAGCCAAGACTCTATTCCAGCTGTTTGATCTATGTTTGAGCTAAGCTTTGATAAGAAATCTCTTAAATTTTCTTTTGTATAAATTTTATTAAATGGCCTAAATGCTTCTTTTTCTTGGACTACTGCATATAAATTTTCAACATCTTTTTTAATATCATAAAAAGATTTATCGTCCTTAAACGAAATGAACTCAAGTATGTAGTAGAGCCTTTGTGCTCTTTGAACAGGTGATAGTCTCGTATTTGCTATACTTTGAGCAACTGTATCTGCAGTTATGTTTAAATTTTCTGCTTTTAAAATAGCCTCAATATGGGCTAAGAATTCATCTTTTGCAACGCCATATTTTTCAAATTTATCCCAGTTCGTGCTAATCCAAATTTTAAATAAATCCACATTTGTGTAATCTTTATCAAAGAGCGAATCATACATATAAAATGCTTTTATTAGCTTATCTGGATCAATTTCATTTTTTAGTATATTTTCCATTTCAGTTAAAACTGTATTTTTAAAAAAATCAGCATTTAAATCATAGTAAAGCGCTTTAACTGGAGTAAAGCCTTTATACGAAGTATCTAGTGTTATATACTCAAATTTAGTATCGCCGCTAAAGATTCTTGGATAGTCATTTAGACTTTGTTTTAGTAAATTTAGAAGCTCAATCTTTTGTGTCGGAGAGAGATCCTTGTATTTTTTGCCATCAAGGTATGAAGAAATTTTATTTGCATTATTTATAGCATTTTGCTCTTTTATATTTTTGGTATCTAGAATAAAACTAGAACCCAAATATACTCCAGCGCAAAGTATGGCTGCTAAAACAAAATTTGCAAATTTTGTAAATCTATTTTGAGCACCAAATTTATTTAAGTTAGCTTTAAAAGCTATCTCTTTTAAAAATGATTTTACAAAATAGCTTTGTTTACTATAGTTATTTACCGCTCTTAAAAGTGGTTTTTTGATGTTATATCTATCGCAAATAGTGTTTGTAAGGTAGTTTATAGGTATATTTTCTTGATAAGCACTGACGAAATAAATTCCATTTATGGTTGAGCTATTTTTAAGTGCATTTTGAGAGCTTAGCTTTGTTACAAAATCTTTCACTAAAGCAAAAAAATTATCAAGTTGTTTTAAAAATAGATATGAACGTTTTTTATCTTCCAATAAATGCGAAATCGAGTTCTTACTCATGAGATGTTTAAATAGTGACTCGATTAGGTTTTTTAGTTCAGTTTCTAGTGATTGTTTTGAGAAATTTGGATCTAAGTTTATTCCTAGAGCCTTATTTGCCACATCTTCATTGAAAAGTCTAAAATAATCCCCCATGCCATCTATTAAGTCAAGTTTGCTAAAAACAATATAAATAGGGAATTTAATATTTAGATGTTTCTCACAGTCATTAACCCTTTTTATCATATATCTAATTAATTCATCAAAATATTCTTGCGTGCCTTCAAGGAATTTTTTAGTATCTATGATTAAAACCGCACCACTTAATCTAGCGTTAAAATCATTTCGTTTTAAAAAGTGTAAAAATTCACTCCAGATACTTTTTTTAAGCAAGTAATCCCTATTTTTATCCACATCATCTTCAGGAAGCTCTTCAGTAGCTGTTGGCTGGTACAAGCTCTCTTGTGCAAAATGTATACCCTCAGTATCTAAAAGTGCACCAAATTTTGATATGTAAAGATTAAAGTTTGTTGTACTTTTGTGTATTTTTTTATAAGTATCTAAACTATCAGATAGTGGAAATTCAATATTTGAGTAGTTTATAAACGCGCTCTTTCCAGCACCTTCGTTACCCATTATCATTATTAAAGGTAATTTTTTAAAATTTATATCTTTTTTCCATGTTGTTTTGGCATCTTTCAAAGAAAGCATAAAATTTCTTTTTGCCTTACCAAAACTATCCATAGACTCTTTTTTGATCTCTTTTAGCTTGTTATTTTTTTCATCTTTTTGAGATGCTAAATAGTGCATTAATGGTTTGATTAAAACAAAAAATAAAATAACTGCCCAAAATGCAATTAATATAGTGACTCTTGAACTTATACTAGCAAAGCTATATACATCGTTAAAAGCTATAAGTGGAGCGTAAAGCCAAAATAAGATGCTTAATGCAATAGAAACTACCAAAATGGTACTGTGTTTAAATCTAAAAAAGACAAAAAATCTTCTTAGGTAATCGATAAATGCCATTGATGCACATCCTTTTACAAATAAATATATTTCTTTAATGTAATAATAACAAATATTTTAGATTTTATATCTGAAAATTTAAGAGCAAAGCCTAAATTTTATAAAATTTGACATATTTTTATTACTTTTAAGCCTTGCACCAAGGCCTATTTTACTATAACTTTCATCCATTCCAAGCTTTAATTGCATCTTTGGAGAATAGTTTATTTTTATGTATAAATCGGCAACAAATTCATTGTTTGTAAAAAAAATAAGAGTATCTTGAAGCTCTTTAAATTTTCTTCTTTTTGGGAAAAAATCAATAGCTTCTTCATAATCTATGCCATTTATATAAACTGCTATTTTAGTTTGTTTCTCAAAAAGCTTTTTACCAAGTATAAAATTTCTGCCCAAAGTCCTATTTTTGATACCAAGCGAATTTAAATTTGAAGGCGCTATGAAAATTTGATTTGGTAGATTTTCTAGCAAAAATAGTTTATTTTTTAAATTAAAATGACGCTGCAAAGCGAACTCGATCTCTCTTTTAGGCCTTCTTTGACTAATAATAAGCGGAGAAAATGGTAAGATTTTTTTTGCTAATTTTTTATTGCTTATGTTTAATATATCCAATAAAATCTTTGAAATTTTATCATCAAGCTCTTTTTCAAAGGATCTTGCATAATTTTTTAGACTAATGCTATCAAAGAAAAGCCAAAGCAAGTAATTGTCAAAAAAGTCAAAAAATTTCTCGAAATTATTATCGTTACTCTTTGAGATCTTTTCTAAAATATAGCTTGTAAGATGCGATCCACTTCCCAAAAGACCCATAAAATTTACAACGATTTTTACTACGTCCTCTTTATTTAAGCTTTCAAGTTCATTAATCGGATAGGCAAAACTTGGGCTATTTTTTAAAAAAATATCTCTTCTATCGTGGTGCTTTAGGCGGTTTTTTACTAACTTAAAAAAAGAAGCTTGATTTAGTTCTTTGTTCATATTAATTTTTTTGTACCACCTAAAAAGTCATAATTAAGCAAAATTTTGCTCTTTATACACTTTATTTTAAGCTCGCAAAATGAATTAATTGAAGCAAATTTTGATAAAAATTTAGCCAAATTTATACCTAAAGCATAGACATTTCCAATACTCTCAAATTCACTTTCATCTATATAAAATATGCAGAGCAACCCTCTTTTTGCAAAGCCTTGATCAACTCTATAAATTTGCTTTGTTTTTATATCATAAAGCGAGTTTGCAAATTTTTTAAAAAACTCATCATCTGGTGCGCTAAAGGTATTAAGAAGTGCTAAAAAAGAGCCCTTCTCTAGTATACTTTGATAGCTAAAAGATAAGATACTGACTAGTTTCCAAAGAAGATTTCCATCTATTTTTACTCGCTTTACACTAGTTGGAATGGTTAAATTTTTAGTTGTTACACCTTGATGAGATAACACTCTATCTATTTCACCAAGTCTTAATTTACAAGGCAAATCACCATTGCAGCAAAGTGTATCTATGCTAATGGTTTGATCTTTAGAGTCACTTTTAAAAAAGGAAATTTCTTTATAAGAGTTTAGTTTTATATCTGTTTTATTGCTGACAAAATAATAATCTTTTGCTCGCTCATCATTTAAAAATTCAAATCTCTCAAAACTTTTATAGTTTTTTAATATCCTTTTTTCATTATTACTACTATGAGCGACCACCTTATTTATTGAAACGATTTCATAAGCATCGATATTTGAGCGATCTAGAAAAATTCTATATTCGCTTCGTCTATTGTTATTCAAAATAGGCTCGGCACTCATTGCAAATAAATTTATTGCAGGCGTAACAAAAAGAGAAAAATATTCTAGCCTTGGCACATATCCACTTGGCATATCTTTTGAAAATATGAATTTAATATTAAAGCTTTTTGTAGAAAAATTTTTAAGAAAGCTAAGGCCGTTTAATCGCACAAAATTTAACTTTGAAGGAAAAAATGATAGCTCTTTTAAAAGCTCAAATGCTTCAAATCCAAACTCATCACTCTTTATCAAACGCTCATCAAACTCATCTAAACTAAGTTTATCAGGGCTTAACTTTATCTCTTGATCGCTATCTTCAAAACTTATTGTAATAAATTTCAAGTAATTTTTTAGCCACATTAAGAGCGTAGAAGAGAAGTAAACATTATCTCCAAGATATAAATTTAAAAAATCTATATCAAGTTCTTTAGTACTAAGCTCGTCCTTTGTAACGCTTATATTTAAATTTAGAAGATAATCACTCTTATTGTTTGACATAAAAGCTTTTGTTATCTTTAAGGGAAGCAAATTTATGTCAAAAATCGTTTGGAATTTGCACGTTATGCCATTGATCTGCTTTGACTCAACTATACTTCCTTTTGGTATAAATTCTTTTATCCCAGAAAAGTCATCTCTTAAGGTAAATTCTTGCATACAAACTGATGGAAAAGGATTTGTATAGCTTGGCATTAAGATATTTACTAAAGACTCAGCGATTAGTGGGATATTTTCATCTAGTTCTTGCCTAATCCTCGATGTTAAAATAGCCATATTTTCTATTATGCTCTCAACATCAGGATCTTTGCTTTTAGTATCTAAAAAGGGTGCTACTTTTGGAAAATTTTTAATAAAAAGGGCTCTTGTTTCATCAAGATATGCCATCTCTTTTTGAAAATAAGCTAGATTATTTTCATTATAATCCATTATAAAATCTCACAATATCTATTGTTTTTAAAAATAACTTTTAGCAAATACTCTTTGAAATTATCGTTTTTATGCTTGTAATTTATATTAAAGATGATACGCCAAGGCTTTAGTGAGTCATCATATCCGATAGATGTTACTTCTATTCTATTCTCATTTGAGCTAATTAGTTCATATATTGCCATGCCAAGTTTATGACCAAGCTCATTTATTTCAACGCCCATCGACCAAAGATCAATAATACTATCATTTAATCGGCCGTAGCTACCAAGTCTAGAGTTTAAAATGGTATCAATGTGATCTTTTATGTCGCTGTCTAGATCTTTAAAATATGGATGTAGCTTTGATTCATCACTAAATTCATATAAAATTTTATCTATCAGCGACATAGTAAGCTTACTCTTTGTCTAGTTTTCCGACCAAAGAAAGCTCGAAATTTGCTCCCATAAATTTAAAGTGAGGTCTAGCTAAAAGCTCTATTTTGTACCAACCAGGCTCGCCAGCTATATCGCTAACGATAACCTTTGCACTTCTAAATGGCCTTCTACTTCTAACATCTGCTGGTGGGTTTTCCTGATCTGAGATGTATTGTCTTAGCCATTCATTTAAGCCGCGCTCAACATCACTACGCTCTTTCCATGTGCCTATCTCTTCTCTTTGAAGCACTTTTAGATAATGAGCCAAACGAGAGATTAAGAATACATAAGGTAGTTGAGTTCCGAGCCTGAAATTTGTCTCAGCAGCTTTACCTTCTGGGGTATTTGGGAAAATTTTAGGCTTTAGTGCAGAGTTGGCAGAGAAAAATGCAGCGTTATTGCTATCTCTTCTTAAAGTAAGAGCGATAAATCCATTTTCTGAAAGTTCAAATTCTCTTCTATCTGTGATCAAAACTTCGGTTGGAATTTTTGTTTGAACGCTTCCATAATTTTCATAAGTATAAGTTGGAAGATCCTTTACAGCACCGCCACCTTTTGGCCCAATTATATTGCCGCACCATCTATAATCAGCAAAACTATCTGTAAGCCTTGTAGCAAACGCATAAGCCCCATTGCCCCAAAGCATATCATCGTGATTATTTACAGTTTCCCTATAATTAAAGCTCTTTATAGGGTTATCTTCTGGCACATAAGGAGATCTTGTAAGAAATCTATTTACCATACAACCTGTGTATTTTGCATCTTCATTTTCTCTAAAAGTTCTCCATCTTGTATATTGTGGGCCTTCTAGCATGCTTTTTAGATCTTTTATGTTTTCAAGCTCACCAAAATTATCAAGTCCGAAAAATTTAGCAGAAAGAGATGTGAGAAGCGGTGAATGGCTCATTGCAGCAATTGATGACATTTTATTTAAAAAAGTCATATCTTGATTTGATTTATCTAGCTCATAATCAGCCACTATCGCACCAACTGGTTCACCACCAAATTGTCCATATTCGGCTGAATAAATTTGTTTATAAAGTGTACTTTGAGTTATATCTAGGTTGTTTTCAAAATCATCTAAAATTTCTTCTTTTGTAGCATCTAAAAGATCAATTTTTACATTTTCATTAAAATTTGTTCTCTCAACCAAAAATCTAATTCCACGCCAAGTTGATTCTAGCTCTTGAAAAGATTTATTGTGCAAAATTTCATCCATTTGAGCAGATAAAAGGGTATCGATGTGAGCTATCATCTCATCAAGTGCGAGCTTGTTTATTTTATCTTCAGCATTATTTGTTGTTATTATGTTTGAAATAAACTCAGCAACTCCTTGCTTTACAACACTATAGCTCTCGTCATCTTTTGAATATTTGCTCCTTTGCATTATGCTTTCAATGATAGGAGTTTTAACTTTAGTTTCAGACATTTTTATTCCTTATCTTGTTCGTCTTTAATCTCTAAAAGAAGTTGTTTTCTACTATCTTCATCTTTTATAGCTTCTAAAACCGCTTTTCTAAAATCAGGCATATTGCCCATAGGACCTTTTAGTGCAACTAAAGCTTTTCTAAGCTGTAAAAGTTTTTTTAGCTCAGGGATTTGATTTATAATATTGTCTGGATTAAAATCATGGATGCTCTCAAAATCAAGGTCAATATTTAAATCTTCATTGTTAGAATTTAGCTTATTTTTTACAGAGAAATTTGTATGAATATCTAAGCTTTTCATAACCTGATCAAAATTTATTTTATTGATAGAAATCACTTCACGATCTTCAAGTGGAGTTTGGTTTTCACCAGTTAAATTTGCAACTACCATAAGTTTTAATGGAAGCTCTACATCAGCCTCTTGGTCATTTGTCTTAGTTTTATAAACTATATTTATGCGTTCTTTTGGTGGGATTAGATTATCTGCCATAGTAACATCCTTTTTTCGTAAATGATTTAAGAATTATATTTAAATAAAATTAAAGGTGATTTAAAAGAACATATTTTATCACACAAATGTTTTTGCCTTTATATATATGTCTGATAAATAATCTTTAAGCTCGGTGTTTTCTATAAAATTAACTATTTGTGCATAGGTAGCTTTTGCATTATTATTCATGCCTTGTGCAGTAAAAATTTTTGATAATTCAAGCATAAAATTAAGCTCACTTTGAGCACTTGAAGCATGCTTACTTTTATCTAGTTCTTTTATTAGATCTTCAAAACTCATATCTTTTTTACTATCACTGCTGGAAGTAAATTCCAAAGAGTTGCTTTTAATAAAAAATTTATTTACATCTTCACTAAAAAAAGCTTCTCCGCTTTGAAATTTGAGCTTTTTTATATCTGGAAATTTATCAATAAAATTTAAAACCATATCACAAACAAGATCGCTTTGCCTTGCAAGTCCAGTGCTATTTAAAAATTCGCAAAATATTTTAATGCCTTCTATCCAAAATGGATTAAGTGCTAAATTTCTTATAAATTTTTCTAAATTATCAAGATTTAGTTCGTTACTTTTTTTAAAAAGCATAATCAGATTTTCATCAGGATAACGTATCTGCGTTATTTGATCGCTACTTGATGGAAGTGCCTTTATTCTGCCCCACATTGCTTCAAAAATTAAAGCATAAGCGTTAAAATTTTTAATATCACTCTTTAAAAGCATTAGTGATAAATTTATAAAATATTCTCTAAATTCTCTATCATTAAATGTACTAATGTCATTGCCGCTAAATGAAACGCTTTGATGGTAAGTTGGCTCAGTTTTAGTAATTACTTTTGGCTCTTTAGCTTTTAAAATTTCTTCTTTTTTTTCTTCTATATAAAGCGTATCAAAATGTGTACCAAGCTCTTGCGAAAGCTCAGGCACAAGATCATTAAAGGCTTTTGCGTCAGCTTGATCCAAAGCTTTATCATTAGCTTGCGTAAAAAGCTCTATTGTTTGAGCTATTATCTTTTTTTTAGCAGGTAGTTGTTTTTCATTTTTTGCAAGTAAATTTGGCTCTTTTTTCAAAATAGATAGAAAAAAGGCAAAGGCTTTTATAAGTGTCTTAAAAGCCTCTTTGTCGTTTAAATTTATAGCAGAAATCGCTAAAAAATTTAAAAGCTTGGTGTCAAGACTAAATTCACTTAATGCCTTTAAAGATGAGCTAAATACGTAATCCCACTTTATGCTATCATGCATCAAAGTTTTATACTTTGACATTTCATCAGTTAAACTAATATAAAGCTCATTCTCTAAAAAATCTTCATTAAATTTATTACAAAAATTATCTTGCACTTACTTATTATCCATAAAATTCTCTATCTTATTATTTAGAACACTATCATTTCTGATATTGTTTTGATCCATAGAATATGTACTATATAAAAATGCAGCTGCGACCATAGCAATGGCTAGCAAAATGAAATAAAATTTTAAACGCTTTAGCGAAAATACCTCAAGAAAGCTTTTCTTTGTCTGTTTTAAGTAGCTCTTTTCAAATACATTTTCATCAGCCTTTATAAGCGGAGAAACAGCTGCAGCTATATTTTCACAAAGATAAGAAATTTTTTCATTGCAATCTTCTTGGGTTTCATATTTTCCTTTATAGCCAAGCACCAAACAAGCATATATAAATTCCAAGAAATCTTTATTTTTGCCAACATTTTCAAACCACTTATCCATAATGCCAAAGAATTTATTTCCGCCTAGATTTTCATTAAAAAATCTTGTTGTCAGTGTATTATTAGCCCAAAAGCTGTTCATAAAAATTTCATTTTTTAGCAAGCTCTCATCTATAAAAACACAAAGGCAATATCTAAGTCTAATAATATCGTCTTCCTCGTAAATGCCTAGATTTGATATCTTTGAAGTAGTGCTTAAGATATCGTTTATCAATTTTTCACGTAAATTTGCCATTTCACTTTGTGAAAAATTTTGTAATTTTGAAACCCTATTTGCCAAAAGAAGTAGTGGCAACACGTGATCTAGTGCAAGATTTGTGCCAAGACCCAAAAGATTTGTTTGACTTAAAACTGAGGTTTCATTTTGATTTTCGTTCATTTTTATCCTTATAATAAAGCCCACATTTTAATGTCAGCATTCGGTAAATTTGCCGTTATATAAACGCTAATCACATTTTGATTTGCAAAGCTTTTAAAAATTTCATCTTTTTTGTCTATCTTATAGTAGATATAATCATTTAACTTCGGTAAAGTACTAGGAACAACAGAAATTTGCTCTACGTTTATACCCCTTAGCTGTGAAGAAACTATGCCTTTTATATTTGATTGAGTATGGATTTTGCATTGCTCTTTGAAATTTTTAAGAAGATACTCATTTTTCGTATCACTGTGAATAGCAAAATAAATTTCTGAGTTTTCAATAATGCTTGGATTATCAAAAATACAGTCATAAAAGCCATGATTGTTTTTAACAATTTGTGCCATTATATATTTTGGAGATAAGATATGTGAGAATAAAAGTCTTAGATTATTTATCAAAGGCACAAAAGTTTGAGTTAGATTATTGTGATCGTAGGCTATAAATTCGCTAAAACTATTATCGTGGCTAAGTGCCAACAAATCAGCCTGAAAATCAACTAATTTTTCATACAAATACTCTGGGTGAAATTTATCTTTCTTTAACAAATAAGAGAATATTAAATGCCATTTTTTTAGCATATTTAGTGTTAAATACGTTGAAAAATCAAGTCTATTTTTAGATTGATCAATACCTCCTAGCAACCCAAAATAACTCTCTTGATGTTGCTTTGTAGCAAAGCTAAGTTCCTCTATAAAATTTGTTATAAAGGTGTTTTTACTGATGTCAATACAAGTTGGAATAAATTTTTCGTCAAGTGTTATTTGCTTATTTAGGTCTATATTTTTTATTTTACAAATTGGTATGCTAAGCTCGTAAGGCATCTTTGAGCCAAATACTCCAAGAGATGATCTTTGGCTCGCTAGGATTATATTTTCTTTATCTTGTGTAAAGGCAGAAGATAGTTCAAAATCATCTTTATCGTCTAGCTCGTTTAATATATCATTGCTAGCTTCATCATGCACTCTTGAGCTGATAAGTGATTGCTTAGCTGTAAATTTTAGGTTTGGTAAATTATTTTGCAAGCTAATATCGACCAAACCTGAGCTAATAGGTAGTTTTAACACTATAATGGCTGAGTTTAGCTCACTTGGACTTATCTCAAGTGGCTCTGGTAATTCATCTTGATCTGGCGCGTTAAAAATCGTGCCATCTTGAGAGATACAAGAAATTTTAGTTAGCCCTATTTTACCTTGAAGCAAAAGATCGCTTGAAATTTCTAAATCTAAAACACCATATAAATTTGAAAAAGAAGAGATGGTTTTTAGGTTTAAATTTCTCTCAAAATATCTTTCTTGTTGCTCGAAATGAACCTTATCGACGTTCATTCCGTTATACCAAACGACTTTTAGCTTTTCAGACATTTTATTTGCTTGCTTGTATTTTAGAGCTACTAGCGTCTAAAACATTTACGCCATTTTTTGTTATTTCAAAAACTATATTTTTTTCTTTTATCTCTTTTGTTGCTTTGTAAGCCTTGATATTTGTCTTGCTCTGATCAGCATAAAGTACCAAAATACCGACATACGGAACCTCGTCAGGATATACATTTGTAAAAGCATATCTATTTGTATTTGGCTGAATTTGTGTTTTTATAGAGTCAATCTTGTCATAACCTAGTATTTCACCATTTCTCTCGGCTAGATCGATAATGCTAGCTTCTTTAAATTTAGCCACATCTCTTAATTTATAAGCTATGATAGTTATAGGAACATTATCGCCATGATAGTTCAAATTTGAATTTGGCATATTGCTTATAATAAGATCTTTTGCGCATCCTGTAAGAAATAGCATAAATACTAAAAAAGATAGAAATTTAAATATTTTTTTCATGAGTTCCTTTACCTGATTTTAATAATATTATTTTTGCGTAATTATATCTAAAAATTTAGATGATGCTCATTTTAAAATTAATGTTCTTAAACAAAACTTTTATATCAGTTCTCATTCTTTTTTATCGTCTTTGTTATTTTTATTATCTTTACTACTCATACTATCTACAGCTACCTGCGTTATTCCAGTAAATATACTTCCTCAGCTTCAGCCTTAGTCTGTAAATCTCCATCACCAACTTTTATGTTTATCCCATTGTGGCATTGTAAAGAAGCCAAAATACAAAAACTAAAAAAGAGTGGATTAAAGCGACACCACCTCTTTTTATTTCCATTTTTTGTATATATTCTTTTTTAAAGTCACTCTTTTTTATACCGTTTTTTATCATAAAACATACATTGGCAAATATTAGCAACACAGCCATGGCATCAATATAGTGTTCTCCAAAGAGAAATTTTAGGATTATTATGCAAATAGCACCTACTATAAAAAATGCTATTGATCCAAAAAATACAATCCAATTCTTTTTCATTGCTTCTCTGCTTTTTTGCTTTATCTTTTTTTGTTTTCTACACTATCTGCAATAGCTTGTCCTGTTGTAGTAAGAAAATTTGTTCCTACTTCTGCTGCAGTCTGTAAATCTCCATCGCCAACTTTTATGGTTTTACCGCCTGCTCCCGCAAGGCTACCAAACAGTCCATAAAATCCACCAGCAAAACCTTTTCCGATCACTCTCTCTGCATCTACATCTTTTGATCTGTCTTTAAGCTGAGAGTATAGCTCGGTAGATGAGTTGACAAAAGCACCTCTAACTATTGCTGAGAATAAACTGCTAGCAGCTCCGCCATATGCACCTTAAAACTATAGCCGTTATTTATATACTGCGATCCAATATCTATGCCTATGCCTATAGTGCCACCCGCTATTATACCCGGGGTTTTTGAGCTATCATAAAATTTAATATCTTTTGTTACGTCTTTTATTAAAGTACTAGGACTGCTTTGCGAAGCAGAGAGCTTTGGTTTAGAAGCTGTCACTAAATAACCTTTATCGTTAGTAATTTTATAAACCTCTACCGGTTTATTATTTTACCTAATTGTTGATATATCACTTTATTTCCCGTTATATCCATACTATGAGCTACATACTCTTTGCCGTTATGTCTTAATATACCGTCGCTACCTAATTTTCCTCCTTTTGGAGTATTGGCTAATAGTTTTTCGTTTATTCTTTCAGTCATTCCTATTTTAAAGATATTTTTAAAATTTCTATTTATCACCGCTGTTTTGTTTATTTTTTAATTTTACATTTGTAAAATTTAACGAATTCTTGCTTTTTTCAAATTTAACTTTTTGATTCTTTTGTTTTTTAGGGTTTCTATTCTGTGATTTATCTGGTATAAATTTTTCAGGTCGCAAAGCCCAAAAAATCACGCCAATAGTAGAAATCCACGAAAAGATGCAAAAATAAACTAAATACCCATTTGATTTGTAAATTGTGAATTTAACGAGAAAGTAAAAAACAATAACAATAGGAATAAACAATAATATACCTATTTTTAAAATTTTTATATTTTTAGATTTATTATAGATTATATAACAATGGCGAATAAACTTAAAACAAAAATATAGTACAAGCAAACCCAAAAAATATAAGATAATCCAAGCAACTAATGGGTGATGATTGGCTAAATATACGATTAAATCTACGATTTTATATTGAAATTCTCGCCAGAAAGCATTAAAAAAATCATTCATTACCACTACCGCCGATAGTATTGTCTTTTATTGTATTGCGAAGTTCATAATTTGCTCCTTGAAAAATTGTATACCTAAAAATATTTCCACCATTTTCTATCATATTATTTAATAATTTATCTTCCCTATTTATTGATTTTGTATTTAAAAAATCTCTCCATTGTTTTGATATTGCCCCAATTGAATGCTTTACTTCTCGCAAAGTCTGAGAAATTTGATGAGTATTTGGTATCATCGTCTCTATTTTTATTTATATCTCTATGATCTTGTATATCCATCAATCTTTGGTTTTCATGAGTTATGGTTTTTACTAGATCTTTCATATCGGTTATGTTTTTTGAAATTTATATAACTAGAACCGGTTCGCAAACTCGTATAACCTTTTATTTCTTCGTCATTATATCCTCTTTCATTTTTTGTATGTAAGACTGCGCAGTATAGTCTTTCTCAAAGCTTTCTTGAAAGCCTTTAAGAAAATTCTTTACAAAGGCTCTACTATGAAGCTCTTCATCTTTACTGTTAAGCTTACTGAAGCTTAACTGTTGGCAGTAGCTGGATATTCCTTGGGGTATTTTAAAGGTGACCTAAAATAAAAACTAGAAGCAAGAATTTAAAACAAATTTATTTTTATGGCATTACAAGGGTGATGACTTTATAATTGTTGGAATTTTTAAGAGGCTGTCCCACTTTAGCAACTAAGTGTTCCACTCTTAAAGGAAATTTTAAAGAAAGGGAAAGAACAAAAGCATCACTGCTAGTGCCTAAAATAGTGCGTTTTGGTGTCACGGGGGAGACTTGAACTCCCGACCTCCGGCTTATGAGGGTTTAAAAATAAACCTTGTGTAAGCACCAAAAAGACGGCACATAGTCAGTTTCACACTAAGTATCTGCTACATTTTGCTACAAAGTTATATTGCATAGGTAACAAAGATGCAATATCTAGTCAAACGAAATGGTATATACTACTTTAGAGTAGCTATCCCACTATATCTGAGACCTTATTTTGGTAATAAAACCGAATATATAACCTCCTTCCTCACAAAACGCTTTGATACAGCAAAAAATCGTGCTAAGATCTACTCTATAATTTTTAACGCGATCAAAAAGGCATGGAAGATGAATTTGAGCAGCGAACTTATAGAGCACTTGGTGCTTATGCTTTTAAAAGCCAAAGAGGCCAAAAGTATCAAAGAGCATGATATGCTTGGCAGATATATAAATTTAGATGGACTACTATCACTAAATTTGTTTTTAAAACAGAGTTTAAAAGAAGATAGCTTGCCCAGCGTCATATCAAAAGAAGTTGATGATATCTGCAAAAAGCTATCTTGCACTGACTCTCACACCAAAAAGCTTCTTGGCAAAAGAGTGCTTGAGGCAACGATAGATAACATAAATCACATATCATATAAGATGTGCAAAAACCAAAAACTACTAAATAATAAGCAACAGACATTTGTACCACTTGGTAAAAAGCACAAGAGTGCAAATTTAGATAATAATACTAAAGACGAGATAGCAAAAGGCGTTAAAGAGGCTAACATAGATAGCTATCAAGATGACATAGAGACTTTAAAAAAGCAGAATTTGGTGCTGCCTTTTACTAAAAAGTCCTTAAAGCACTCTATTTGTGAGCTAAGAAATTCTATAAATGAGCTAGCCAAGCAAAAAGGCGCACTCACACAAAACGATATCCTAAGAATATTTGGTTGTGAGTTATCACCAGATGGAGACAATGAGCTAAGTGATGATCTAAAATTTGGGTATGGAAATTTAGATGATCCTACCTTTGGTGGTCAGGTAAAGCTATACAAGGCAGATAAATATGAAGATAAGGGCATAGTTTTAAGTGACATTGAGGCTAAAGACCTTGCGATAGATGATACAAGTGATACTAGTGGCATGACTTTCAATGAAGCTATAAATTTCTTTCAAAAGCTCTTCTCAAATAGAGCTAGAAGCTTTAAATCCAATCTAGCATTAACTACCAAAAGCGAGAGCAAAGCTGACATGGTCACACTAAAGAGTGCATTTGAAAACTATGTATCAAACACGAGTATTTCAAACAACTGGAGTGATAGCACATTTGGTCTTGTTAGACATGTAGGACGGCTAATATCTATGAAATTTGGCGATGAGCTAGATATCAAAAAGATAAAAAGAGATGACTTGCTAAATTTTAGAAATGTCTTACTACAACTACCAACCAAACTCTCTCAAAATAGTCTCTATAAAGATAAAAGCCTAGATGAGATCATGGCTTTAGCAAAAGATAGACCAAAAATTTCTAAATCAACCATCAAGAAGTATATTGTTAGAGTTAGTGAGTTTTTTAAATACTGCTACGATAGTGACTGCTACGATAGTGACTATATGGATAAGAATCCAGCTATAGATCTGCAAATAAGTATAAACCAAGATGACGTTACAAACAAAAACCCTTATGAAGATAGTGACGTAAACGCACTTTTGGATATTGTTAGTAAGATTAGATCAAGTGGTGATACTAAAAGTCAAAGGATTAGCAAAGATGAGCTATTTTTCGTTACTCATATAGCAGCTTATTCTGGCATGAGACTAAATGAGATAATCCAGCTAAACACAGATGACATAGTCGAAAAATATAACATAGTATGCTTTAGTTTAAATACAAAAATAGATGTAAAAACTGGTAAGAGCAAGACTTTAAAGACTAGAAACTCCATAAGGATAGTTCCTATCCACTCTAAGCTAAATAGCATTGGGCTATTTGAATTTATAGAGAGTAAAAAGAAGCTAGCTAGGAAATGCGGCAAAGCAGTTAGGCTATTTAGTTGTGATAATAAAGACTTCTCTGAGTATTTTAGAAAGAAAATCAATACTAAAGTTATAAAAGATAGTGATAAAACAAGGACGTTTCACTCATTTAGACACACTTTCATAAACAAGCTCATTCAAAGTGGCCAAAGGGTTGAGTATATAGCTGCTCTTGTAGGACACGAGCAACAATACAAGATCACCATGAATACTTATGGGGAGCCAGTAACTCCAAAAATTCTAAAGGATCTAGTTGAGGAGGTAAATTTTTATCAAGGAGAGGAAGGGTGAGTGTAGTAAACTATTTAAAATGATAGTGCTGTAGTATAAAGAGTAAAGATTGATTTATAAATTTAAGACCATTTAAGATTATAAAATTATGCTTAATTTTATGGCTTTTTAATATTTTGCTATATGTTCTTTGATTTATCTTAAATGGATCAATAAACAACGAAAAACACAATCCATAACCAGCTTACTATTCGCATACATATGATATCATTTATCAAAAAGCCATCTTTTATTTCATCTGGGCGAGGATACTTTTTGTCTGACAGATCAGACAAAAAACACCTCGTTAGGGATGATCCCTAAAACCCTATCTTAACACTCTTTTCTTCATTTTTTAGTGCGACTTCAAGCTCAAGTCTATGGCAAAAGTCATCGCCATTTTTTATAGGTCTAAATTTAGCTTGTCTTCTCACACTAGCAAAGTCTCCAGGCGCTAGCAAGCCAAGGCTTGAGACCTTTTTGCTTGCATTTTCGTCAAATTTTACTTTTAACAGCGCGCACTCTTTTTTAAATAAATTTTGCGCTTGATCTGGCAATAAATATCCAAACTCAAGCTTTAGATCAAATCTTCTAAGACAAGCTTTATCAAGATTATCTATCAAATTTGTCGTGGCGATAAAGATACCATCAAAGCTCTCCATCTGCACTAACATCTCATTCACTTGAGTTACTTCCCAGCTTCTTGCAGCCATGCTTCTATCTTGCAAAAAGCTATCCACTTCGTCAAAGACTAGCACCGCTTTTTTATCTTTGGCTTCTTTGAAGGCTAGAGCTATATTTTTCTCAGTTCCTCCTACAAACATAGACAAAAGATCGCTTCCTTTTTTGATGATGATCGGCTTTTTAAGGCTTTTAGCGATAAATTTAGTGTAAGCGCTTTTGCCAGTTCCAGGCACGCCATAAAGGCATATCCTTGCACTTTTGCTTTCTTTTATGCCTTGTATTAGCTCGTTTAGATCGCAGTCCGAGTTTACGAAATTTGGATCATAGCTACTTGGCAGATCAGCGCTTGGCTTTTCATCTTTTTCTATCTCATCGTAGCCTTGTGCTTTTAGAGTGTTGCTTATCACTCGCTCAAAAGCTTTATTTTTATCTTTTGTGTTTAAATTTGAAACGACTAAGCTAGCGTTACTAACGACTGCTGGGGCTACAAACTGATTTTTAGCTAGCTTTTTTACGAGCTTATTGTCTATCAAATTTTCACTATATTTTTTTATGATCTTTGCTCTTACATCTTCAGTTGGTATGCCTATCTCTATGGCTAGGTTAAACCTTCTAACTACAGCTTCATCCATACAGTAGATATTGTTGGTTATCCAGATAGTAGGCAGCTCGTTAGTCTCAAGAGATCTGTTGATAAAAGCTTTACCATACTGTCGTTTTTCGTCATTATTTGTGTTAAATATATCCTCTGCTTCGTCATACATGAGCAAATTTGATCCAGCAGACAATACGTTTTGTGCAAGGCAATATGACCTTAGCCTTCGATCCTCAGTCGCATATCCGTACTCGTCATCATAAGCTACTTCATAAAGCTTTAAATTTAGCTCACTGGCTATCACTTTACTAAGCTCAGTTTTACCAGTCCCTGCTGAGCCGTATAGAAGCACATTTACTCCTTTTTGCTTTTTTCTAACGGCATTTTTTAGAAACGAGAGCAAAATTTTCACATCTTCTTTTATATGAGGATAGTTTTTTGTTGTCAAATTTGTCTTACTACACGGCTTTATCGAGCTTTCAAATATCTCATCCATGCTTTCACATTTAACAAACAAATCGCACATAAAGTTATTATTTATGACATCGATTTTATATTTTAGGTTATGCACATTATTTTCTAGTTTTACAATCGAAGTCTTGGCAAAGATTCCATCTTTTTTAAAGGCTTTTTGAACATCGCCGAAACGTAAATTTAGTATCTTTGAGATGGCTTTTGTGGCTTGTATGTTGTTTAGATCTCCTAGTAAACTGCAAGCATTAGATATCACTTCGTAGTTGTACATGATCGCAACAAATCTCAAAATATCTCTCTCGGTACTATTTAGACCTAAATTTTCTTGAAGTAAATTTAGATTGTGTTCAAGATCTTTTAGTCCGCATGAAATTTGACTTTTTTCAAGAATTTCAAATCTGTTTTTAAGATTTTGAATCTCTTCTTCTTTGGGCTCTTTTGACTCGATACCCAAAAAATCTAAAACATCGTCACATCCGCTTCTTAGTAACTCTCTTTCTCCTCCAAGATTAAAAATAGCACGAAGTGTCCAAAGTGTCGTAAGCTCATATATCTCGCTATCTACGTAAAAAATCTCTTTTTCCACGACAAACTCCTTTTGCTTTTGTTTGAAGCTATTTTACTCGGTATAAAAGACATTTTTATGTCCATAATTATAAAAATTTGAGAAATTTTTGTGAGAAAAAATTTAAAAAGAGCGCCTTAACGCTCCTTATCTCACTCCTGCGTATCACCACTATATGGTAGCTCAAGGGCTTTTATGTTTGCTACCGCATTTCCAGCGATACCCTTTATAGAGCCATACATACTTATGGTGTTATCTAGTACCTTTTCGATTTGCTTCTCTCTTTGCTTCCATATCTTTTGCATCGCGCGCTTTTCGCTATCTAGGTCACTTTGCATGGTCGAAAATGCCTCTGCTATCGCTTCTATTTGCATTTTAAATTCATTGCTGGTTAAAAAGTGATAGAGCAAGCTCATCTTGTCGCTTTTGTTCTCTTGCGCGATCAAGACGTGGTGTATCCTTATGAGTTGCTCTCTTAAAACAGCGCTTAAGCCTTTAAATTCCTCAAACGTACAGATCCAAACACCTTCATATAGCCCCATCCTTTGCATATCACTTGGCATAGCATCAGTAACTATGACACCGATATCAGCGCCTTTTTCTCTCATGTCAGCCTTAAATTTCTCTATCCAAGACCTTTGGAATTCTTTTGTTCTCTTGCTTTCATAATATATCGTTCCACAGTTTTGAGACTCCCTTGTATGCACGATCTGCACGCAGTCAGCACCTCTTGCACCTTTTTTGATCTCATCAATAGTATCAAATGGAAATTTCTCCCTCAGCCACTCTTCTATCGCGAGCTCCTGCACCTCACCTTGAAGCTGCATGCTGCCTTGCTCGGCCTTTCTTTGGGCTATTTGAAGTTGCTCTTGAAGCTGTTTTAGTTGTTCCTCTTTTTGTCTAAATTTAAGCTCATTTTGCTCATCTGCAGCCTTTTGTATCTTCTCTTTTTCTTCTTTTAGCTTTTCATTTAATGCCAGCTCAGCCTTTGCGGTTATGGCAGACTCCATCTCCTCTTTTTCCCTTTGAAGCTGCAAAATTTGAGCCTTTGTAATATTTAGCTCCTTTACTTGATTTGACTTCTCTTCAAGCTGTTTTTGCAAGAGTGCCACCGACTCATTTTGCTCGTCAAGTATCTCTTTTCGCAGCTCCTCTTGAAGTCTTGCTCTTTCCATTTTTAGCTGCAACTGCGTAGCTTTTTTGATTTCTTCCTCAAATTTCTCTTTTTGATCTTGCAGTTGCTGCTCTTTTGTTCTTAAACTCTCAAAATAAGCCTCCTGCTCCTTTCTTTTAGCCTCAAGTTCAGCTTCAAGCTGCTTCTTTTGGGCTAGGTATTCAACTTTATATTTACCTTCTAACTGATGATATAAGGCGTCATTTATATCTATTTCACACCCACAGTTTGGACACTTTATCGTTGTTTGGCTTGCCATAATTCACCTCCTTTTATAATCTTTATCTTATGGTATCTTGCTTTAAATTTCATAGTATTCATCCCAGCAAAGCGCCATATCAACAGAACCTATGCGCAGTATATCTTTGATCTTATTGATATGTGTGTTATTATTAAAAGCTGCAAATAAATAGCAAAAATATGCCTTCTTGTCAAAATAGACAGAGCTACCAAAATATTCATTGCAGTTTTGCGTCCATCGGCTCTTTTGCTTGCTCATTTCGCCAGGGATGATAGGCTCATTGATGATAGCTAAGAAATTATCGTCATTTTCATCATAATCTGGATCATCTTCGCGCAAGCGAAAGACCAAACGAAATTCCATAGCATAATCCTCGATAAATCCACCCTCAAACCTTGCTTTTAGCCTATTTTCAAGCATTTTTGCATCTCTTATTAGGATATCTTGATAGCTAGCTAGCGCTTTATTTATCTTTTCTATCTGCTCCCACTGATCTTTGTTGGCATCAGAGATATACTCTTCTCTCTCGCTGCACTCTAGCTTTTTTAGGCAAAGATCTATAGGCGTATAGTCGTACCATGAGCGAAGCTTACCATCCATCCTGTCGATAGTTAAAATTTCATCCCAGCTAAGATCCGTATGGTCATATAAGCAGTGGTAAAACCAGCAGTGCCACTCGCCAGACATCTCATGTGTGGGCCAGTTTCTAAATTCGTTTTGATTTTCCGTATAAAAGTAGTCATCTATGTGATTCATGAACTGCCCATATCGCATGAGAAGTTCATCCTTTGAGTAAAAATAGAGCAGCAGGCTACATTCATGATCCCATGCCTCTTTTTTATCTTTTACAGAGATGTTTATCTGTTTTGCACGTGGTACAACTCGGCGTTCAAGGTCATAAAGCCTTTCGTTTATACTATTTAGTTTTTGCCTTTGTTCGTTTGTAAATTTTCCCATTTTTGCCCTTTAAAATTTAATCACCGCCACCTGTTCAGCGATCTCTTTATCCGTAAAATTTCCGTTTGTATCAAGTGAATAATTTTTGCCTAGAAAATAGAGCTTAAAGCCAGTTATGACACCAAAAATAGGCAGAGTTTGTGTTTTTTGATAGTAGCTTTTTGTGATCTTTGAGATGACTTTTAGCTGCTCGTGCAAAGCTTTAAAACAAAGCTCGTCTAAAAACGGCGTTAGGCTGATATATCTTAAATGCTGCGCCATAGCAAGGGCAAATATAGGCTCGCTCTTGCGCCTAAAATCCGTATCTATATAAATATACGAGCCTCTAAATTTTATTCGCTCATTGTAGAGTTTTTGCACCTCGTTAAGCTCAGCGTCTATATTAAGACCAAAGTACTTGCTAAGGGCTAGGATCAGTGTTTCTGAGCTGTGTGCCCAATCAAAGTGCCCCTTTGTGATAAACTCATCAAGGCTGTTTGCCGCCTCTAAATTTGCAAGTGCTCTTGTGAAATTTTGCTCTCTTACGTAGCCAAGCGCTTTTGAGAGCGCCTTTTTGTCGCTGTTTTGCATGAGGATTTTAAGTTGCTCGTAGATCATTGATTATCCTTTTTTTGATTTTTATCGCCGATACATTTTTTGCGATATTTGAAATTATAGCAATTAGAATGGACAAAAAATGTCCAGAAATTTACTAGTAAAATTTCACAAAAACTATCAAATTTAGGAGCAAATATGCAGCCAACTATCCTACTTTCCGCGCTTTTGGCAAAGCACCACACCAAAACAGCCAAAAGCTTGTGTCAGATATTTGACAAACACGGGGTTAAATACGAGCTTTTAGAGACTAAAGACATTTGGATGAGGGACTTTATGCCGATTTTGCTTGATGATGGGCGCCTCATCTCTTACGACTACGATCCAGACTACCTAAAAGATGAAAAGTATAGCCATCTAAGAACAAATATCCAGCCATTAAAAGAGCATATAAATTTAGTCTTAGACGGCGGAAATTTCGTAAGGTTTGGAGGCAAAGCCATCATGACCGATAAAATTTTTAGAGAAAATCCACTAAAAACAAAAGCCGAGATCGTAGAGATTATAAAGCAAAAATGTGCATTAAATGAGCTCATCATCATACCAAGACAGCCTTACGATATGTTAGGGCACAGCGACGCCATGGTGAGATGGATAGATGAAAATAGCGTGCTAGTAAATGACTTTTCAAATGAGAATAAAAGCTTTAATGATAGGCTCGTAAAGACGCTTAAAAAGAGCGGTTTGGATGTGAAATTTATGAAGTATCGTGAGGGATTTTTCACTAAAAAGAGAGATTGGGGTGCTTACTTAAATTTTATTAAAATTAAGGATATTTTAATAGTTCCTATATATGGGATAGATGATGACGATGTTGCGCTGCAGCAGATCAAGAAATTTTATAGTAGCTGCGATGTAGAGACGATAAATTTAAGCGAGATCATAGAGCTTGGCGGTGCGCTACACTGCATAACGGCGGAGAAATTTGGGCGGTAGAGTTACCGCCTTAATTATTTCTCTATATCTGGCTCCATGCTTGCATCAAATTTAGTGTTCCAAATTTCTGGGTCTGGCACGTCTTTTATTTCTTCTTCGCTATACCCAATAGCCTTCAGTCTTTCATTCCAAGTCTTTCTAATACCTTCAGCAATAGGCTTAAATTCTTCTGGTGAAAATTCATCGGTTTTTGCATTATTACACCAGTAGCAAGCCATGCAACAATTCTCTTTGCTATACTCCAAATTTGGTAGCATTCTATCTATCTCTAGCGTATATCCGCGTGTATCGCTTCTTTTGTTGTTTAGCTTGCCATTTTTGCCAAGCTCTTCGATCTGAGCTAGGCTTATACCGCAATATGAGCAAGTTGTTTTTTTAAGCATCTTGTTAAAATCTGTTTCAGAAAACTTTTCTTCAAAATCATTTTCATATTCTTTTTCCAGTGCATCTAAAATTTCTGTAAATTCTTTAGATTTTTGAACAAAATATTGTCTTTGTTCTATAATCATAATGCTTAACTCTTTGCCCTTGTGTTTTATTTTACTTTTATCACTATTTAGTTCAAGTTGGTAGTATTTACTACTATATAAATTTGCTATTTCATTAGTAACCTCAAAATTTTTAAAATCCTTTTTTATAGTTTCAATATTACTCATAATGTAGTAATCATTGCATCCATTTTCATCCAAGTTGTCCCAAGAAAAAGCCTTGTCAAACAAAAATAGCTGAACTTTTGTTTTAAAACTATCTTCCATTTTAGTTTTATATTTCTTTGTCATCTTCCTCTCCTATAAAATTTTCGTTATTGTACCAAATTAGATATGCATTAAATAAAACTAAAAATATATACATTAAAATGTAATACAATTTATGTTTTATGGATTTTTTATGATCTATAATATATAATTCCAAAATAACAAAGGATAAAAAGTGAAATTAGCACAAATTATTCATAAAATCCACAAATTAGTCGAAGCAAATGAGCTTAAAAATATCACCAAGAAAGAGATGGCAAATAGGCTTAATATTTCTGAGCGAACATATATAGAGTGGCTTAGAGAAACAAATAAACCTATTGCTATGAAAGCTGTGCTTGATATGTTGTCGCAACTAAAAAATGATGATATATTGCAAGTTGTTAGAGAATGGAAAAATAGCGAGCAAGCAAAATGAAAAAACACACATTTATAGATTTGTTTGCTGGCGCTGGTGGTATGGCAGAGGGTTTTTACCAGGAAGGATATATGGCCCTTACTCATATAGAGCTTGATAAATATGCTTGTTTAACACTACAAGAAAGAATGAGGCATTATGGGTATCACGAAAATGAGATTAATAAAATAAAGCCAACTGATATAACAGATAAAAATATTATAAGCATTATAGAGAGCAATATTGGCAAAACAAGTGATATAGATGTTATTATAGGAGGGCCACCTTGTCAATCTTTTTCATCACACGGTAAGGCAAGAGATCCATTTAGCATGAAGAAAGATCCAAGGAACTATTTATATGAAAATTACCTAAATATACTAAATTACTTTAAACCAAAATTCTTTGTGTTTGAGAATGTTAGTGGCATATTATCTACGAAAATAAAAGGCAAATCTATAATTAAAGATATATTTGATGGCATGAAAAAAAACTACAATATTATTGAAAACAAAGATATGATTTTATTGAATGCTGTTGATTTTGGGGTTCCGCAAGACAGAAAAAGAATTATTATTATAGGCACAAGAAAAGATTTAAGTATAAATCCTAAAAGTATTTATGATGAGCTTAAAAATATTACAAAAAAACTTAAAAAAACGACAGTAAGAGATGCTATATCTGATTTGCCAAAATTAAAGCCATCTGAGGGAATGCAAACAGTTAATTTTAATCCAACCAATAAATCAAGTTATTTAAAGTTAATTAGGCAAAATAATTATAATCTCTTGCATGGACATATTGCTAGAAATCATAATGAACTAGATAGAAAAAGATACCGCCTTATGGCAAAAAACAAATGGGATTTATCAGATTTATATAAGAATGAGCCTAGCTTAATACATATAAAAAAAAGGTTATTTAATAATAGCTATTGTGTTCAAAATTATGATGCCCCATCAAAAACAATTATTGCTCATTTGTATAAAGATGGTAATCAATTCATCCACCCAGATTATACACAAGAGAGAAGCATTACTCCAAGAGAAGCAGCAAGATTGCAAAGTTTTCCTGATGATTTTGTTTTTCCGTGTTCAATAACACAACAATATAAACAAATAGGTAATGCTGTTCCGCCACTAATGTCAAAATATATAGCTATGGTTTTAAAAAAATATTTATGAGGCTTAACAATGTTTTTTAAAAATGCATCAAATATAAAGACACCTCTTGAAAAAAAGTATTTTTTGGAAAATATTGATTTAATTAATCGTATAATAGAAAAAACCAAAGAATTATATAATTTAAAAACTATAGAATTAAATAGCAATAAGTTACACAATGAATTAAAGCATATAGGAATTATAAAAAGCGAACAAGAAATTGACATCTTAAAAGAAATTTTAAAAAAAGACTATGATAGATTGATTCTAAATTTATCAATTTATGCAAACAATAAAAAGCTCTTCATAACTACTGTTAATAAATTTTCAAATGAATATAGAAAATCTATACAAGCGAAAAAAACAAGCAAATCGCCTACAATTATTGATTTGTTTTGCGGTGCAGGTGGTTTTAGTTATGGTTTTAGTAAAATGGGCTACAATATATTGTTAGCAAACGATATTGATAAAGATGCTTTAAGAACTTATAGTTTTAATCACCCTGAAATAAATTCATCTCGTATAATTAACGATGATGTAAAATTAATATCTCAAAATATACATAAATATGTAAATTTACAAGTTGATATGATTATAGGTGGTCCGCCTTGCCAATCTTTTAGCAGTGCTAATCAGCAACGAGTTATAGATGACCCTAGAAATGTTTTGTATAAATATTTTGTAAAATTTGTAAATGATTTAAAGCCTAAATTTATAATAATGGAAAATGTAAGAGGTATGCTAAAAGTAGCAAATCAAGTAGTAGAGGATTTTGATAAAATAGGCTACACAGCTAAATATAGGTTATATGATGCGACTAATTTTTCCGTTCCACAAAAAAGAATTAGGCTAATTTATATTGGTATAAATAAGGAATATTCAAAAAAACATAATTTAGATGTAGATAAAATTATGAGCGATATTGAAAATGAAACAAAAAAAAATAAAAAATTTATTCTAAAAGATGCACTAGATAATATTGAAAATTTAGTTTGCCCAAGCAAACAAAACCAAACGGAAAGCGATGACGAATCGGGTTCAAAAATTTCTATAAATAAATATAAAAATAATGAGTATTTGAATTTGATAAATAATAATAATATCTATTCGCTTACATACAACCATAAGGCACGATTTCAAAATGAGACAAACTTAAAGATATATTCATTATTAAAGCAGGGGGAGGATTCCACAACCGAAACAATAAAAGATATTATGCCTTATTCCCATAGAAATCACATATTTAAGGATAAATATTTTAAGCTAGTAGAAAATGAACCTAGCAGAACGATTACAGCACATTTAAAAATGGACTGTCACTCGCATATTCACCCAACTCAAATTAGAGCCATTACCCCAAGAGAGGCCGCAAGAATTCAAAGTTTTCCTGATAACTATCTATTTTTTGGACCTTACCTAAAAACCTATATGCAAATAGGTAATGCTGTTCCGCCACTAATGTCAAAAGTATTTGCAAAGGTATTTAAAAAATATTTATAGCAAAATAAGTGTCTTTTTACTACAATACACAAAAAATATACTTATTGGTTAGCTTATGAATACGCACTTTATTATGGCAACAAGGCAATTAACTGGATATTCAGGTAGAGATTTATATATAAATCTTACATCTATAAATGAAATTACCGAACTATTTAATAAAATAAGCAACTCCAGTTCCTTTAATGTTAATAACAAAAAGACAACATATGATGGTGAAACAAAAAGTGCATATTTTCAAATATTTGACCCGATTTTAAATAAGTATTTCGAGGTTCACATAAAAGACAATAGACATAGAGATGGACTATGGTTTAGACTAACCAAATATATTCAGTATCAAAAAATAATTCCAGGACAATTCTTGGTATTAAACATGACTATTAATGAACATAATGCAAAAATATCAATATATGGTTTAGAGTTTTACAGATATGTTATGCAAAAACATAACGATTATTATACTTTGATGCTGGATATAGATTCTGGCGAAAGCTATGACACAATAGCCGAAAGCTATCTAAGAAATTTTAATATACTAAGGACAGACACGATTGTAAAAAGGGGATACGGTAGTTTTTTTGTATATAAAACTGACCACTATTCAAAAAAATACATTGGTGTTCCATATAACACCAATTTAGAATGTGACGAATTTAACGGGATTGGAGATATAATATGAATACTTGGATTTGCTCATTAAAAGATGACTTAGAAATTAAAGATATAAAAAACTACGAAACCGTTTTGACAGATGATATTATTTTTGGCTATGTACAAACTATCGAAAGCGGAGAGTTTTTTATTATAAAAAAACTTATAAAGAAAGAAAATGGACAATTAGAAAATATTGACATAGAACCGATAAAAATAGATTTGCCATACAGTATTATGTATCGTTGCAAAAGCGGTAAATTTTTATACAAACTACAAGAAAAAGAGATTGATTTTTTACTAGATGAAAGTAGTCACGAAAAAGACAGCAATGATGAAATAGAAATTGATGAAAATTCAAGAGAAAAAGGCGGAGAAAATATAATTTACTATGGTGTGCCAGGTAGTGGTAAAAGTCATACAATAGAAACCGAGCATCCAAAGCATGATTATATTTTTGAAAAATTAGTTTTCCACCCTGACTACTCATATAGTGATTTTGTTGGACAGATAATGCCTGCTTTAAAAGATGATGGTGCTGTAAGTTATGATTTTAAACCCGGACCTTTTACTAAAATTTTAGAAAAAGCTTATAAAAATCCAACCCAGAAGTATCTTTTAGTCATTGATGAAATAAATCGAGGTAACGCACCTGCGATATTTGGCGAAATTTTTCAGTTGCTTGATAGAGACAAGGACGGCAACAGTGTTTATGTTGTCAATAATGAAAATATTGCAAAAATAGTTTATGGTAAAAACAATACAGATAAACCTATAAAAATTCCTTCAAATTTATGGATAATCGCCACAATGAATACAAGTGACCAAAATGTCTTTACGCTTGACACCGCATTTCAGCGTAGATTTACTATGAGACTGATTGAAAATTCTTTTAAAAATGCAGCAAAAGAATTTAAAGAGTTGCCTATCCTAGACACAACCATAACTTGGGAAAAATTTTGCACCACTATAAATAGTGTAATTACTGAAAGTGGCGATAATACAAGCTCAATGGAAGATAAGAGGCTAGGTGTGTATTTCCTAACTGAAAATGAGCTAAAAAATAAAGAACTATTTGCATACAAGGTTTTAAAATACCTTTGGGATGATGTTTTTAAATTTGACAAGGGTGCATTCAATAGCAATTTTAAAACGCTAGAAGCTATTATTGTTCATTTTATAAATGATGAAAATAGCGGGGATTTACAATTTGATATTTTTAATGACGAAATTAGAGAAGAACTAGCTAAAAATACGAAATAAAACGAAAAAGACGAAGCAGAGACACAAAATAACATAGATGAAGCAAATAACTAATTTAAAAGAGCATTGCTTTTTGAATAATGCCATAAACGATGACTTTGTTGGCATTAGAAGCAAAAATAATAAGTTGCAAATTTGCTTTCCACTAGGTTTTGATTTAGATGATGAAAATATAAGAGCTGACATTAGAAAGCTCTTATCCGTGCTTTTAAAATTTAATAAATCCCATACCAAAATACACTTTACTGATACTAATAACGATCAAATAGAACAAACCTTTCCAATCATCGCTTATAAAAATGTCATAGAGTATTTTTTGGCCCACAGCTACTACATAGAACGAGAAGCCATTTATCAAACCGCCACAAAAGGTAAGATAAATTTTGCTAGAACAATTAAGAAAAATTGCCCTTTGGTTCAAAAAAATGGTTCTTTCGTTTATACAGAGTTTCAAACCAAGAAAAATCAAACAAATGAAAACGAACTAATTACAGCCATAAATAGATATTGTGTTTATGAAGCTTTTCATAAATTTGGCTTTGTTTATAACTCATTTATGCCACCAAAATTTAATCTACCAACAAGCAAAAATCACTGCCTTTATATTTTACAAAACAAACTAAACAACACTTTTGATGATAAAAAGCGACTGCTTTTTAGCTCTATGAAAGATATGCTTTTACAAAACGACAATGAACTAAAAGAAAATGAGTTTAAATTTGGTACTACCAAATTTTATGCGATTTGGGAAAAAATGATAGATAGCGCATTTGGAATTGCTGATAAGAATATATACTTTCCAAAAACGCAGTGGGAACTAAGATATACAAAAGATAAAGATAATAGCTCATTACAGCCAGATACCATTATGATTTATGACGATAAAATTTATATTTTAGATGCAAAATACTATAAATATGGTGTTAATTTAAAAGGGCTACCACAAAGCAGTGATATAACAAAGCAAGTAGCTTATGGTGAATATACAGCCTATATTATAAAGAGCAAAAACAGTTATGATACAAGCAATATTTACAATGCTTTTTTGATGCCTTACAATAAAAATAATAACAAATTTAGCACCGCAATAAATGGTAAATTTAAGAATATCGGCAAAGCTATAATGGAATGGAAAAATGGCACAAATTATTTAATAGTGCAAGGAATTTTAGTAGATACTAGATTTTTGATTTTTAACTATGACAAGATGAACAACGAGAATAAAAAATTGCTAGTTGAGGCTATACAAAATACAATTTAGGTGCGTTTGCTACATAATATCTGTATATTTCTTTTGCTTTTTCATCACCCATATTTCCAGATTTTATAAGTCTATCAAATATTGCGTTTTTGATGATATCCATTGACGATAAAACCAGACCTGCAGAGTTTATAGAGTCAAATATTTTTGTTCGTCTTCATTTTCATCTAAATTTATAACGACCCATAACTTCATCTCTAATATATAGTCCAAGAAACGAACAATATCGCTGCTTTCTAAATTACTATTTTTTAATCTTTCAGAAAAATATTTATAGCAAGCAAGTAATTTACCATCATCTTTTGACTCACATACTTCAGAATAATCTTTAGCATTTATAATGGCCTCAAAAGAAGATCTATTTATATGAGAATGTTTTATTTTTGGATTTTTATATTTTGTGGGCTCTGCGTACAAAAAACCTACATAATCAACAAGTCTATCTTCATCCAATAAATCATAAATAGACTTAACTAAAATAGAAAAAGTCTTTAATCTTTGTTGTCCATCTATTAGGCTTCTACGACTTCCTTCTACCATTGAGCTCGGTAATTGTTTTAATATAATTGAACCAAGAAAATGCAATCTTTGCTCCTTAAAGCCATTAAGAAGATCATTAAAAAGCTGTTTCCATTGAGCCCTATTCCAAACATACAGACGCTGAAACAATAGAATTTCTATATTATTTTCATCTCACATAAAACCAAAACTAACCTCCTCTGCATTCACAAGCTCTCTTTTTTAAAAAATTAATTAGCTATATCACTTTTTACAAAGTAAATATATTAAAGATAACAGACAAAAAATTGTCTTATAAACTCATTACAATTACTAAAATTTCTTACGAAAGGATCAAAATGCAAGAAAAGATAAATAAGATCAAAAAGATTATCTCGGAGGCTGATGCAGTCATCATCACAGCAGGTGCTGGCATGGGTGTAGATAGTGGATTGCCTGATTTTAGAGGAAATCTAGGTTTTTGGAAAGCCTATCCACTTTTAAGGGATAAAAATTTAAGCTTTGAAGATATGGCAAATCCGCAGTGGTTTTTTGACGATCCAAAGCTAGCTTGGGCATTTTATGGCCACAGGCTAAATTTATATAAAAACACAGAGCCTCATGAGGGCTTTGGACTGCTTTTAGATCTTGTAAAAAGTAAAAACGAAAACTACTTCGTCTATACCTCAAACGTCGATGGGCACTTTGCTAAGGCTGGTTTTAGCGAGGAGAAAATTTATGAGTGCCACGGCTCTATTCACTACTCTCAGTGCATCCACAACGACGATGGGATGATATGGAGCATGTGTGAGAGTAGCGTAGAGGTCGATGAGGCTAAATTTATAGTTACAAAGATGCCAGTTTGCCCTGAGTGTGGCTGCGTGAGCCGCCCAAATATCATGATGTTTTACGATCATGAGTTTAACTCAAAAAGAACCTTGGCACAGCACAAAAGATATGAAGAGTGGCTGGAGCAAAACAAAGATAGCCGCTTTGTCATCATAGAGCTGGGCGCTGGGCTTGCGGTGCCAACAATTAGAAATTTTGGCGAGAAATTCGTTAAACGATCAAAAAAAGCAACTCTTATCCGCATAAATCCAAGAGATAACTACATCTCAGAGTATATCGGCATAAGTCTAAAATGTAGCGCACTAGATGGCCTTAGGCAGATATTATGCTAGAAAAGACATCCTCTAGTCCTAATTTGGATATAATCCCTAAACCAGGAGGTCAAATGAAACCCATCATAACAAAACAAGAAAACAGCAAATTTGAACGCATAAATTTAATAGCCTTAAAGCTAAGAGAGAGGCCGCACACGATAAAAGAGCTAACAGCCATGCTTGGAGTGACCTCAAAGACTATCCAGCGCGACCTTTATGACACATTAAGAGAGTATGGCGCCGTCAAAAAGGGGCACTACTGGAGCCTAAATGACGAGGACGCTAGCGACGGACTAGACGGCGATGATAGAGTGGTGCTAAATATCCTTGATAACGTGGCAAAAAACATGGGATCAAATTTTTACAGCAAGGCCCACGTGCTTTTAGAGCAAATTTCTCAGCAGTTAAACCACCCGATACTTACAAACATAAACAACGAAAAGCTAAGCGAGGAGGATCTTGTAAATTTTCAAGCGCTTGAGGATGCTATAAGAGAAAAAGCGGAGATAACATGCACGTATAACGGCTTTGAGTTTCTTGTAAAACCTCTAAAGCTGGCACTTTTTGAGGGATTTTGGTATCTTCTCTTGCTTGATAGCAAAAAGGGTAATAAATTTAAAAAATTTCACCTAAAAAGCATAAAAGATATAAAGCATAGCGGGGATAAATTTGAACTAAGTAGTGAGCTAGATGAGCGTATAAAAGCGATGAACTCGGCATGGGCAAATTTAGAAGCACCAAAAACGGCAAGGCTACTGCTAGCGCCAGAAGTGGCAAAATACTTCGAGCGAAAGCCGCACGCAAAGCAACGCATAACCGGTCAAGATAGCGACGGCTCAGTCGAGATAGAGATAGAATTTACGCACATAATGGAGATAAAACCGCTCATATACTACTACCTGCCATTTATCAAGGTGCTTGAGCCAAAAGAGCTAGCTAATAAAATAAGAGATGAAGTAGGAAGTTATTTTAAGGAAATAGATATTTAACAAGACAAGATACGTCCAAATTCTAGGCTAAAATATCTAAAATTTTTAAAGGAGCAACGATGGGCGTTATTATAGACTTGCACGATATAATGAAAATAATGTCTTATGATGGTAAGATAGATGGCTTTGTCGGGACTTTTAAAATATCTAAACTTAGCAACACAATAAATCAAAGATTAAAAAGCGTGATTTCAAAAGCTAACGCAATATTTATGCATGTTGAGATGAATGAGAATTTATCATTTGCCAGCATTGAAGAAATTACTAGTAAACTTTTTGAGCTTGAGCTAGATTTTATATTTATGACTAGCACAGATAACAATCTAGATATGGATACAGTTAGATTTAGAATATTGGCAACCGGTATAAATGAATAATCTAAAACTTTTTCACGCTAGCGATCTGCACTTTAATACTAGCTATTTTGACTATATTTTGGCACATCAAGATGAATTTGATATTTTTTGTTTTAGTGGAGATTTTCTAAACAAAGATAATACGCAAGAAAAAGAACAAACTACCTTGTGGCTAAAAAGCTTTAAAAAATTAGTGTTTGTTTGCTCTGGCAACCACGATGCACCAGCATCTTGGCTAAATTCTATAAATGACATATACCCTGATGGCACCATAAAAACTATCAATGGTGTTAAATTTGGCTGCGTGCCTTACTTATGTGATGATCTGCTTGAATTTGCGGAGTGTGATATCTTACTGACCTACGTTCCCCCAGCAAAGACAAGTACGAGCATCAGTAAAAATGATAAGGATCACGGAGATATAGAGCTTGCAAGGCTTATTAAAAATAATCTTTTAAAAGCAAAGATCATCCTTTGTGGGCATATCCATGAGCCAAAATCTCACATAGAAATTTTAAACGGAGTTAAAATTTACAACTCAGCAAGTAGCGGTGCAAAAGAGCCATTTTATCAAGTGATAGAGCTATAAGTTTTCTATAATTTTAGCCACCTCTTGATACTCGTATGGCGTCATTTCTGTATTTAAGATTTGAGAGCATATCTCTTTTATAAATTCGGCGTCACAGCCAAAATCGTTTTTTAGATTTTGCAGTATAAATTTAGCTTCAATAACGACATCATAAGGGCTACTTAATGCCTTAACGGCTTGCCTGTAAAAATCTTTTGACGTCTCTGTGTTGCTATATTTAGTAAAATTTGCGTTATTTACGTAATCATAGCTTGATTTAGCCTGCGCCAAAAAAGAAAATTCATCATACTCTTGCCAAAGTTCTTGTTCGCTCATTTTTGCTCCTATATTTTTATTATAAATAAAAATATGGACAAAATTTGTCTATAAATATCTATATAACAGCTTTTGTCATAGTTTAGAAATAGATAAAGTTAAGATCGGTCAATCAATCGCCAACTCTTTAAATTGGCATTAGCGATTGAGGCGACCTATCTATCCAAAAATAACTGTTTGACCTATACCACAGCTAACTTAATGATTTCATCAGCTAATGGCTCTAGCTCATCTTTCATTTTTATTAGTTCATCCACTAGTTCGGCTTCGCTATATTTATAAAAAATTATCTCTCTCAAAAACTGATCTTTTTTTAGCCACTTCCATCTAGCAAATCTTGTACCTATATTCCATTCGCTAGAAATTTTAATTTGTATACTATCAACGTATGCCTTATTTATTCTATCTGTATCATAAGCAAGTCCGATATATGGATATAAAAAATTTTTACTATCAAATTCTAAAACTAATGCCAATAAATAGCCATTATCCCAACTTCTTTTAAAAATATATATAGGCGTAAAATATCTACTAGGATCAGCCTCTTCTATTTCTACGCACCATTCTTGTGATAATCTTTTTTCAAGCTCAGTTTTTACATTTGACATAAATTCGTTAAGTCTATTTGCATTGGCCATATCAAAGTATTTATTTCTTATTTCATCAACTACGTCATAGTTTTTAAGTATTATTTCGATTATTTTTCTTTCGTCCATCTGTACTCCTTTATATTTTCCATAAATTTTTTCGATTACGTTTTTGTATTGCGATATCACGGCAGCTAAGTTTGCCAAATTTCCAGCCTCATCAAGACATAAGCCAAGCCACGCCATTATCTCTTTGTCGTATGAAACCACCTTAAATTTAGCCACTTCATTACCGTTTTTTTCTAAAATTTTGCCGCCTTCGATTTTTAGCCCGCTTAAACTATAGTCGCTAGGCTCGTGTCCCTGCAGCGATAAAAATAGTACATAAATTTCAGCTTCGCCGTCGTTTTCTTTTTGTACGGTTTTTATATATCTTTTGATCTGAGCCTCTTGATCGCCGGCATTTATTTTATTTTCTAAAATAATATGCTTCGCGCCGTTAGTTATATAGATATCTATGTTTTCGTATTCTTTATAGACTTTTGCGCTTTGCGGATCTAGTCCAAAATTCTCTAGCCCGCACGCCTTTATAAAAAGCTCTAAAAATAACTCTTTTTGATAATGTGACGAATTTGGATCAAGTAGCGAGTAAATAAAGCGTGAGTGTAGTCGCACCTCGTCGGTTTATATCAAGAAGTGCTAAAAACAAATTTAATCGTTATTACCGCGTAGTTTCTTGATCTCTAGCTTATCATTTAGGATTTTGATTTGCTTTAGCATAGATTCAAATTTTTCTATATCCATACTTCCTCCTTTAAATTTTTAAAGCATTATAACCGGCAAAACAGACACTTTTTTGTCTATTTTGCCACTTCACACAATTTTTCTAAAACTTTAACCATAGCTAGGGTATCTAGCTTGCAGTATTCCAAAAGCGCCTTTTTATAGGCATCGCACTGCGTTTCGTTCATACTGGCCATAGCAGCATATGCCTGCATAGCTTCGCCTCCGTGATGGATCAAATTTAGATCCTTGTATGCCGATTCAAATTCAGGCACGAGCGCCGGCAAGACGTACTTTATCGAGTAGCTACCTTGCATTTTTGGGTGGTAGTAGCTTTTGCTAGCAAACGGCGCCATGAGGTCTTTTATATTGTCATGAATAGCCATAAGCTCGTTTGAGATTTGCGGATAAATTTCGGCCAGGCGTCTTATCACTCCTTTTTCAAAACTCATATTATAAGCCAGCACACAGGTATCCTGCGGGATAAATTTGATCAAATTTAGCGCCAGCTCGTATCTGGGATCGGCTCCGACCTCGGCCAAAAACTCAAAATGCTCTAAATTTCCATTGCCGTCATCTTTATGGATAGAAAACTGAAAAGGTATCTGTTCGTATGGTCTAAGCCCTATAAACTTGGGTACCGCCTGCTGAAATGTCTCAAAGTCAAGGTGATATAGCGGATAGCTAAGCGTATCTAGAAATTCTTTAATGGCGCCTTTGTCTATGACTTGCTCCTTGGATAGCTCGGAGCGAATTTGTATCTGCTGAGAGGCGTTAAATTTATCTAGCTCTTTTATGTCTTCAAATTTAACTATGCCACTTTTATAAAGCTCAAATTTCTTATCGCTTCTTAGACGAGATATGTCAAAGACGCTATACTCCGGTATGCTTCGCTGCTCGTGCCAACAGTACTCCCAGGCGTCGCAAGCGTAAGGGTTTGAGCAATGAGGGCCGATGTCAATGTCCGGTTCAATATTTTTGCTGAGAATTTCATCAAATTTACTTAAAATTTGAGGGATGTCCGCTTGTTTTTGCTTTACTTGCTCGGTTACATCTTCGATATGGAAAAACTTCTCAAGCTCGAGCTTCTCGCCTCTTACGTAGCTGTTATCTATGTGGATGATATTTACAGCGCTCACCTTGTAGCCAAGCGAGCTAATGACGTAGTACTGGATGGCTGAGTCGTCGATGTAGACTTCTTTGACGGAGGTACTGCTTTTTACTTCGTTGATGACGAGCCCATAATCGCCAACGCAAAGGATATCAACCATCACAAGGATGCCATCAAAGCAAAAGGTGGCCTCGTATATGACTTTTACGCCGCTCTCGATAAGCTCTTTTGTTTTTGCTATTTGCGAGCTAAAATCGCCGGTATACTCTATCCTCTCGCCGCCGCTAAATAGCTCGCAGGCCAGCTCGCCTACCGATGTACCGGTGTCAAATACCGCTTGCGCGCCGTCATCCGGAGCTTGCAAGACTTCGGGTTTTTTCTTTTTTAGCCACAAGCTCTTTTCACACTGAAGACCACGAATGTAGAGGGATTTAGATATTGCCATTGTCTATACTTTTTGCGATTTCGCATGCTTTATCTGTTATGGTTTGCAGTGGATCCTGCTCTGGTAAATTTGGATCAAATGCCTCTCCTATTCGTTCCTCGTTTATCATCCAGAAATATTTTCCATCGTCATTTTTGATAAAGCTAATATTTGTACCACCTATAGAAATATGTGGATTTTCACCATAAGACTTTGCCCATTCGTAACCTAATTTTTCATCGGGTAAATTTGGGAATCGCCTTTGTAGAGTTATAAATAAAGCGAAAGTGTAATACTCTACGTGATAACTATTTGTAAATACTCCTGTTAAAACTCTAATCATGTAATAATCTACTAATATCCAAAAATTACTGCACTCTTTTAAAATTTCAGGATATTTTATAAAATAATATCTCCAATTTTTTTTATCGTCAAACTCCTCTATAATATCTTGCAAACTTCTATCATCATCCAGTAAATTTTTCAGAAATTTACTTTTTTCTTTATCATAAAATACATCTCGCCAGTTGTCGTCTTTATTACGAGAGTTATTGTTAAAATTACAAAATGTAAAGTAGCTGCTATTACCGCGCTCAGGCAAATAATCACCCTTCGTTAATAGCGCCCTTTGAAACAAGAAGTTTTCCCTATCCTCTTTAAAAATCTCATCAAATTTCTTATAATACTCTTTAAATTTTTCTACATCATTTTCTGCAAAATCAATAAGGAACGTTAAATTTGAGCCAAGATACCAGTGCTTTTCGCCTTTATTGATAGCATCAATCCATCTTGGATCACTTTGCATAAGCTCTAATTTCTTTTTCTCTTGCCACCTGTAAAAATTGATTACTTTAAAGCTTCCTGGCTGCTCGTTCTGAAAATCAACCAATAGATCAAAAATATTCTCACTCTTGCATTTTTCACAAATTTCATTTATAAACTCAAAAGTCTGTTTTAGATTTGAAATGCTATCTATATTAAAATCTCTTGCTACATTTGAAGTTATCCTTTCATACTCTTTATAAAAATCTCCGCTAAGCTTTTGGGCTCCAAAATTTATCAAAAACATAGATAGTGCAAAAAACTTAACCCTTGTTTCATAGGTAACATCTTTGCTAGTATCAGTAAAATTTTTAATAAGCTCATAATTTGAAACTTCACGCAACTCATCTAAAATTTTTATTACATTGTTTACACTATTTTTATTACTGCTAAAAAACTCTAATGCATCTAGTGTATCAAACTCATCTAAATCAAAATCTTTTGCCTCTTTTGTATCTTTTATATTAAGAATAGTAAAATTTGAAGCTACTCCTTTAAAAAATGCCATATATCGTTTATCAACGCCACTCAAATCTATATCTTCTTTATCACTATCCTTTAATCCCCAAAACAAATCAAGCCAATCATTATCTAGCTTTGATTTTATCTCTTGAGATAGCTCTTTCTCAAATTCCGCTTTAAAATTTTCAAATTCACTTAGCGGCTTTCCTCTAGCATTCATTTTTATATACAGATCATCTGTTAATCCAAACTCTTTAAGCTCAAGAAAACTAAATTTTATATTTTCTAGTCTGTCGTAAAATATGGAATTTTTAAATTTATCATGTATCGCGTCTAGCATTACAAGCATAGATTTTACGGTCGGATCATTCTCCCAAAACGGCATAAACCAACTACTATTTTTTATATCCGGAGATATTTCCTCTTTGTTAAAATCGATATTCGAATCTACCAATCTTTCACAAAATTCTCTAGAGCTACTTCTGGTTTCGTATGTAAAACCCCTTAAATACTCACAATCTTTTTTTTCTTTTTTTGCAAAGTATAAGTGCAGCAAAAAAAGAGTAGTGAGACGCTGCTGTCCATCGATTGGTATAAATTTATCGTCATCTATGTTGCCATAAACAAAATCCAAAAATAAATTTTCGTCATTATCTAATCTATTAAAAATTTCATCTAAAAATTTATTTCTTATACTGACCGCATCTTTTCTACCTTGCGCGTAATCTCTTTGAATTATGGGTATTGAAATTTTTAACTTCCTGTCAATTAGGATATTTTTTAAATTACTTATATTATTTTCCATTTTTCTCTCCTAAAAATTTTTCTAATGTTTTTATTATCGAGTCTTTATAATCCTCTTGGTCTTGCTTACTCCAAAAATATACATCAGATATCTTCTTGGTGTAATACTTTAAAAATACATTTTTAGTACATATTGGTATAAATTCGCCGTTTTTATCCATCTCAATTATCTTTTCGCGTTTTTCGATAAACGGCCCGTTACATAAAGAGCTGTTATTCTCCGCTGCCAGTAAGGCTAAATTTTCTATTCCGTGCATATCCAACAACTCTTTGTCGCCAAATCTGTTTAGAATTTCTGTTTGAAGTATATAAAAATCATTCCTTTTATTATCTTCTTTAAAGGATCCAATCATTTCTGTAAGTTGTTTGTCACCAGTCTTGCTATCATCAAGATATTTTTCTACACTACTAAGCCATGCATCCTGCGCCTTTTTATCTTTTAGTCCTTTGTCGTTTTGTGCATGTATGTGCTCTAAACTCCATCTTTTAGTGCTAAATTCACTAAAAGAAAATCTAATATTAGAGCTTTTGTTATTTAAAATCGTAGCAATATTAAAAAATAGCAGTATATTTTCTATATCCTTTCTATTTTTTTCGTATTCCAACTCATCTATGTCTTCTATTTTAATTTTCTCTTTTATTTTTTTCTTTAAGAAAATATTAAAATCGTTTTTTGTTTCATCTTTTGCCTTGCTATATATCTCCTTGATATCTGATATATTAGATGCTACTAAAAAGCCGACTAAGTGGTAATTTGTAGTATCTTTAAACCAAAATTTAAATGTCAAAAATATCTTTTTTATATCGGTCCATATATGAGATAAATCACCTTCTTTTGCCACATCTGAAAAATGCCTATATATCGCATATCTATCTAGCTCTGTGTTTTTTACTCCAGATAAAATTTCAAAAAGTAGTTCTATCCTGGTCGGATAGTCGTTTTTCGTCAAAAATTTAAAAAATTCATCATCTTGCAGGGTGTATTCTATCTCGTCCCACTCTTTGGATATCTCTATTTGTTTTGTAATAATCTCATTTTCACTACACCCTTTTGGGAAGTTTCTAACATTTAAAAATAATGCCTTGATAAGCTCTGCGTTGGTAAGTGGAATTTTGCCGCTGTTTAACCTGGCGAATATCTTGACTTCGTCTTCACTATCTTCAACTTCGTACCATATAAACTCGATGTGCTTTTCGTCCTCTGAATTTGTAAAAATCTCAAGCATCTTTCTTTTAGTGGTTTTCTTTTCTTTTATTTTTTCTTCAAACCAATTTTCTATCGCTTTATAAGCTTGATACATACAAAAATAGTCCATATTTTTATTACTCTCATCTTGCGTTTTGCTAGTAATATTTTGTAAAAAATCTTTACTATCTTTTCTCGTTTCGTAGCTGAGTGTATAAATTTCGTCTATACCGTTTTCTTCTTTTAAAAGATTTTCTAAATATTTTAAAATGATAAAAATTGTAGTGAGCCTTTGCTGGCCGTCTATGACGTTGTATCGATTTTCACCGATTTTCTTAACTACTAGCGGTTGCAAACAATAAAATTTACCTCTATTTGTTTCTTGCATAAATTCAAGCAAATCATCTAGCAGATCTTTAACATGTAGCTCATTCCAACGATAGCCTCTTTGATATGCAGGCACGTTGAAATTTATTTTTTCATCTATTATATTCCTAACCGATCTTTGTTTTATCATTTTTTCTCCTTTATCTACTACTCTATATCGTCAAAAAGATCTTTATTTTAAAATCCTTTTTTGTGAAATTATACCAGCAAAATAGGAATAAAATTTATCCATTTTTTATTTTAAAATTCATCCAAAAAAGGAGTGGCGATGAAAAAGATCAGACAGATAAAAGAGCTATTTGAGGCTGGTAAAGAGAAACAAGCAAAAGATATGCTAGGTCACTTGCTAAACGACTCGACAAATCAATGCTTTGTCTGTACAAGATGGATATACCACACGATGTGTGGTAGGCCTGAAAACAGCATAGCCAGTGCAGCCGCTATATTTGAGCTCATGCAAAAGAACAAAAGCGTCTAGATATTTGGACGAGTGTATGAACTAGAGGATGATCTTTTTTACATATAGGCTTTCACGAATAGGCTCTTGAAGTTTTCAAAAACCTACAAAAACTGGCAACTCCCTAAATTCTAAAGAATCTAATTAAAGAGATAAATTTTTATCAATGAGAAAAAGGTGGGGTGTTAAAAGTAATGCTTTAATATTAAGGAGATTAAATTTCAAAAAGAACCCAATAGCACTATTAGTAAGGTTGTTTTCTTTCATAAAAATGTATATAGTCATTTGCAATAAAATGTGCTTTTGCTTAAAAAATAATCTTGTATGTATTTTATTCCATGTATTTCTATGATATAATTGTATTGCATTACATAATAAAGGGATAAACTATGCTAGATCAACTTTTCTTAAAGAGCAATGACCTTATAAGGTTAAACAACCATAAATTTAAAAGATACTTTATAGACTCTAAAGATTTGTCTCATAGGCTTATCGTTATCCTTGGACAAAGAGGAATAGGTAAAACAACTACATTGGCTCAGCTGGCCAGTAAAAACAAAAATAGTCTTTACCTAAGCCTAGATGACATAGAGATATCAAACGATATAACCTCGATTATAAGAGAGTTTGTGCTAAACGGCGGTAAATATCTATATCTAGACGAGATTCATAAAAGTAAAGATATATCTGCCATATTAAAATTTGCCTATGATAACTTTAAAGAATTAAATATAGTAGCTACAGGCTCGTCTGCTCTTGAAGTATTAAAAAGCTCTCATGATCTAAGTAGAAGAGCGATCGTTTATAAGATGAGCGGAATGAGCTTTAGGGAGTATGCAGGGCTAAGATACGACATAAATTTAGAAGCAGTTGAGCTTACAAATTTACTTACAAATCATCAGGGGATAGCTATTGACATCATTAACACCTTAAAACAAAAAGAGCTAGCAGTTATTAAGCTTTTTAGAGAGTATCTAAAGGTGGGTTACTACCCGTACTATAACGATATGCCAAATGATACCACCTTTTATCAGACTCTAAGGCAAAGCATAGAAGCTACAATAGATAGTGATCTTTTAAGTATATATCCAAATTTAAACGGCAATACAACAAGAAAGCTAAAGATATTAACTCATGCTATAAGCACGAACATCCCATATCAGCCAAACTATTCAAGCCTAAAATCGCTTGTTGATATAAGGGATGATAGGACGCTAAAAGAGTATCTTGCTATGCTTGATGGTGCTGGACTTATAAGACTTTTAATGAAAAATGAGCTAGCTATAAAAAATATGGATAAGGCAGACAAAATTTACCTTGAAAATACAAATTTAATGTATATAAACAGTCCAGAAATAGGAAATGTAAGAGAAACATTCTTTGCCAATCAGCTTGGAAATATTACTGAAATTTACTCGGGTAAGGCCGGTGACTTTATGGTTGGTAATAAATTTACCTTTGAAATAGGTGGAGCTAAAAAAGGTTTTGAGCAGATTAAGAATATGCCAAATTCATTTATAGCGGCAGATGATATTGAAGTAGGGGTTGGAAATAAAATTCCGCTTTGGCTGTTTGGGTTTTTGTATTGAAAAAGCAAATTGGGAAATATAGAGGAGGTATTAAAGTATGCTGTGCATTTTTATATAATCTACTTTAAACTTCAAAATTGTAATTAAGACATCAAAAATAAGGATACTCTGTGGATATAAATAAATTAAGAGAACAACTGGATAGCTTAAGTAATTCACCTATAATAAAAGCAATTAAAGATTTTGAGAATAGTGCTAATAAAATCTTAAACATCACAAAAATATCAACATTAGGACAAGAAGCAATAAAGCTTCAAAAATCAATGAATAATGATTATTTTAAAAGCATATTTAAAAGTCAAGAAGAATATAAAAAGCTTATGAATTCCATTAATGATGCATTAAGTATCAAGGATCTATCAAAATTAAAAAAAGTAATACCTTTAAACTATGAGAAAATAATTCAACCGTCATATATGGACTCTATAAATAAATATAAAAAAATATATAAAGTCCTTAATACTGCCAATTTAGAAAAAATATGTGGAATAGATATAAAAGAGCTAAACTCACAAATATCATCGTTAAACACAGATCTGTTTAAAAGTTCACTAGATGTTTTAAATAAAGAACGAGAAAATATTACTAATGTTACACCAGTAAAAAATGAATCAACAAAAATTAAATTTCTAAAAAATCCTATTTTTGATGTTATAGAACAAAATGAAAAGATAATAAAGCACCTGGATTTAATAGGTAAAACACTAAATCAAACCTCGTCGTATATTCAAACTCAAAATTTGCTTACACAACAGCAGATAGATGAAAATAGAAAATCGTCGAGACAAGCTTTTTGGGTTGCAATTATTTCTATTTTTATAGCAATAGCAGTTGCGTTATTAAACATTTGGCTATCTAAGACGTCAGCAATTGAAATAAATCAGCACCATAAAGAACTGCTTAACGCATTAGATAGTAGTAGCATCTTAAAGCAACAAAATAAACAAAGTAAGATTTTAGAAGCAATCATGTATGAGATAAAAAGTCAAAATAAGATGAGATTAGAACAAGCAAATAAGCAAAATAATGATACAAAATAGTCAAGCGGTAATACGACTTTAAAATTTATACAAATTATAGTATTATACTCCTAAATATTTAAGGATAAAATACTATGTATATCAAACGAGCCATAAGCGATGAAATAAAAGAGTATATGAAAAGCTTCCCAGTGTTTTTGATAAGCGGGGCTAGACAAGTCGGTAAATCAACACTTGCCTTAAATTTAGATATACCAAATTACGTAACGCTTGACGACATAAACATATATGAATCCGCAAGAAACGATCCTAAAGGTTTTATAGAGCACTGCAATAAGCCTATCGTGATAGATGAGATACAAAGAGTGCCTATACTACTTGTTGCCATTAAGGAATTTGTAGATAAAAAAAGAACAAACGGTCAGTTTATATTAACCGGTTCTGCAAATTTAAAGGGCTTTAAAGATATTTCAGACTCGCTTGCCGGTAGGATAGGTATAGTAGAGCTTTACCCGCTTTCTCAAAAAGAGTTAAGCCATAGTGATGAAAATTTGATAGATATTTTAAGTGGCGATATAGACCATCTTTCGCTAAAGAAGTATGATAATGAGGGCTTATCTGAAAAGATTATAAATGGTGGTTATCCAGAGATCACAAAGATAAGCTCTGAAAAATCAAAATATCTCTGGTTTAGCTCATACATAAGAACATATATAGAATCAGACGCCAAAGAGATAGGCAACATCAGAAATATGGATAAATTTATCACTATGTATCGCCTATGTATGCTAAGAAGTGGCAACATCTTTAACAAAAACGAGCTATGTCTAGAGTCCGGGCTTGACAATAAGACATTTGATAGCTATTTTAGCGTGCTTGAGCATACATACCAGATCCAAAAGCTACAGCCCTATTTTAATAACGCTCTAAAAAGGCTCATAAAAACACCTAAAATTTTTGCCACTGACACCGGAGTGCTGGCACACTTACTTCAAATTTCATCAGCACAAGAGCTTGCAAATTCCCCATATAAAGGTGCTATATATGAGACGTTTGTATTTGATGAACTACTAAAGGCAAATACAAGTAGCAAAAAAAGAGCAAACATATACTACTATAGAACTAGCGACCAAAAAGAGATAGACTTTATCCTTGAGATATCAGGCAAGCTCATAGCCATAGAGGTCAAATCCTCAAAAACTATCAGCAAAGATGACTTCAAGCATATCTACCACTTAAAAGAGAATTTGCAAAGTAAATTTGATAAGGGCATAGTCTTTTACACTGGTGATACGGCCGTAAAGCTAGATGATGATATGTTTGCATTGCCATTTGGTTTTATGGAGTGAGAGATGGCTAATAATTTGGCTTCTATAACAGCTCATAATAGTCTATCTCTCCAAACTATCATATCCTGACTTTATATTCTGTTCTTTACCCTCTGCTCTATTTGATGGTTGTTTTGTTTGCTCTATCCCAAAGTTACTATCAAGTCCTTGATCACATAGCTCTTGCTTTGTTATTTTTAATGAGCCAAATGATATATGATCATTTGTTAGAGAGATCTTATCTGTTTTATAACGCTCCTTTAGCTTATTAAAACCTTGTATATCTTGCCAATCTTTCATATAGGTTTTTATATTATAAATTAAGCCTTGATAGTTAATTTTAACTATATCTGGCAGGTATTTTTTAAAGATTTCAGTTCTATTTATAAAAGCTAAATAGCATCTATTTATATCTAAATGGCCATCGATACCTTTTACGAAGCCTTCATATTCATTTTGTTTAAGTCCTATCTTTTTAATGACGTCATCATTAAAAAGCCCAGTTTTTATCTTTCTAGCCACTTCATCAAATTTATCTCTAATGTAGATATATGGAGTATAGTGTCTATTTAGGCTAAAAGAGTAGGCTGTGTTTTCTTCTGACAAGTAAAGATATCTGCCGCTCTTACCAGAAAGTATTTGATGATTTTTATATTCTTTAAGCACAGCACTCTCGTCAAAGTATTCTATTAGCTCTTTTATAGAAATCTTTGATGATATGGCTTGGTAGCTTGCTCTTTTAATATGTGAGTTGGTATCTTTTGGTTCATGGCTAAGCTCATATCTTCTTAGTTTTTGCAAATCTTCATATATGGCTTTAATATCCATATTATTAATTTCTGTTTTTAAGCCAGCCTCTTCAATGGCTCTTGTATTATCAAAAGTTTTTCCTCTAATGCTTACAACCTCAGATCCTGGCACTGGAGTGTAGTGAAATTTACTAGGATATAGGCTTGAGTTATTTACTATATTATATAGCCCAAGCTCTTTTGTTATCTCTTTTATGTATTCATCATATTCATTTAAGCTTGGAGCCTTTGTTGTGGGTATGATGAGTTTAAATTTCTCTACTTTTGTATCCGGTGCTTGATAGGTGGTTAGGTATATGAAGCCTTTTATTCCTTTACTTTGTAGTAAATTTTGAGCATCATTTGCAGTAAATTTAGAGTTATCTATATCATATATAAGCGTAGGAGTTATGCTATCAATACTGCTAGCTTCTTCACTTTTATCCTTGAAACTTGCCACTGATATAGCTGAATAGTTTTTAAGTATTGATTTTAGATTGTATGGCTCTATTTGTATCGTTTTCCAGCTATTTAACACTTGAGCCTTTAGGCCTTTATTTGGTGTACTAAAGTCACTGCTTACACTCAATGTTATCTTTGGCTCATTTTTATTGGCTTGAAGCTCTATAAGCATTTGCTCTAGTTCATTAACCACGTGAAATAACGCTCCCTTTCTGCCATTATAGACTATCTTACACATTAGATCAGTTAGATTATAAGTTCCCTTAAACCCATCCACTCTTACTTTATATTTATCATTTACCATTTCAGCTTTTGCGGTGATGTTAAATTTTGCATTGATCATAGGCAAAAATTCTCTTATATCGACTGCATTAAGCCTCTTTGCTCTATCATAATAGTCTTTTTTGAAACTCTCATCTTCTTCTATCATTCTTAATAGATAATCAGCTGTAGAATTTTTAGCATCAGCTAGTAACTCTTCAACACTTATATTTTGCTCTTTTGTATCAGCTTTTGGCTCGATCACAACATCTGTTTCTATCTTCATCTGTGTATCTTTTTCTTTGCCTTTCTTAACCTTTTGTGCTGCACTTTTAAAGCTTTCATATTGTTTATTTAGTTGGTCTTCATCCATGCCTAAAAGCTCTATATTATTTAGACCATACTTGTTAGATAAGATGTCATTAACCACTCTTTTAAATTTTTCTGCTGTTTTAGCCATAACAGCTTTTACTTGTTGCTTGGCTGCACCTTTTGTATATATAACTCCACCGGTTTTTACACTATGGGTAAATTTCATATTTTCAAAAGAGACTATTAGATGAACATGAGGTTCTCTTTTTAGTGGTTCACCATTTTTATGTTTCTTGTTTAATGTTCTATTTTCTAGTGCTCCTTCTGGGCGAGGAATGTATGGCTCTTCTTTGATTATAGGCAGATGAGCTTCAGCATAAAAAAGTAGCTCATCTATGTCGTGATTTGGGAAAGTTAGCCTTAAAAAGTCCATTATAAACTCATCTATATTGCCACTTTCATATAGCTTGTTCCACTCCTCTGAAGTAAATGACAAGGATATATGATAGTAGTTATGTTTCTTATTCTTTTTCTTGCTCTGGTGCTTTTCAGACATCTCGATAAGATCTAAATTTCCAGCCAGTGGCAATCTATCATCTTTTTCATCTCTAGTTAGCTTTGAATCTCTTTTCTTGCCAGTTTTTAGATAATCAGCTATGCCTTTTTCTCCCTTTGAGATCTTAACTATCATAGCTACTCTTTATTAGGCTTAAAATTTCAGTTAGCACTGATTGAACTTTGTACAACTCTTCTTGTATCTGCAGTATCGTTTTTAAATCTATATTACCACTAGTCTTATAAGCTATATTTAGTTTCTTTGCTATTTGATTGATGTTGTTAAAAGGTCTAGCAAAATATGTAATGATTGTTGGATATAGCTCTTTCTTTTTTATGGATTCAGAATTTATATTGCCATTATCTATAAGATAGGAAATGATTTCTGATCTTGATATTTTTAGTTCTCTAGCCATATCAGATAATTTGCTATTTTGCTGAGAAGTGATCCTTATAGAGAGCACCTTATCCTTGATATTTTTTGGCATATGATATCCTTTCATAAAATGTACTAGCGAGATGAAGCGTTTTAACGCTTCTTATATCTCGCATTGTAGCCCTCGGCAGAGCAAGATTATACAAGGTATGAAAACGAAGTGTCATACATTGTATGTGTCTTGCTATTAGAAAAATTTGCTTACTACTGAACACTGCTGTCACCATTTGTGTTTAGCCATTTAGTAAAATCTTCGCTAGCTTTTTGGCTATCTTGGTTGTAGATATGGGTGATAAAGCCTTGAAGATTAGACACATCATAAAGTGCTTTATCTAGCCTATTTTGTAGTGCAGCTTTGGTTTCATTTGTCTTATGGCTATCATAAAACAAGTAGCCAAAAAAGAAGGTCGCTTCTATAAATAAAAAGGCAATTAATGCATATACTATCTTTTTCATCAAAGAGCTAAAAGATGAGTTAATCTTTGATATAGTTTTATCTGCACTCTTTAGAGTATTTTGAAAGTTGTTTCGGGCCTCTTTTGTTGCACTTATAAGTTCGGTACTTCCTTGCTCTATAAGTTCTATTTTTTCTTTAAAGCTTTTATCAAAGCTATCTGCGGCTTGATTAAAAAGTTCAATATTATTTCTAATATTTTCACTAGCCTTATTGCTCATTTCGATATGTTCTTGTAGTGCAATTACGGCATTTGCCGCAACTGCTGTATCACTACTCTTGATTGTTAGTGCCATTACTTAGCTCCTCATCGTTGTTTTCGTCTTCTTTAACCTCAGGAATTTGATCTGTATGAGAGGTTTGATGTGTGTCTTTTGCATCATACTCTTTCTTCCATTCGGAAAATTCCTTATTTGATAGCTTGATGTTAAAACGATCTTTTATTACTAGCCTACACTCTTTGATCGTAGCTTGTTGTGGAAACAAGACTTCAAAGCATGCTTGTTTAATCTCTTCTTTTTTCTTGTTTTTTCTAATGATTTTTAAATCATTTAAAAGTATTCTTTTGCTAGCCATATTTTTTCTCCTATAGCTTTTTAAATTTTACAAAGACAGCAATAGCCGTCTCACCAAATAGACATACCTATAGTGTGTCTAATAAGCTCAATATGGTTGGTTCTAATGAAGTTTTTTATTTAAGTAGTTTAAAAGTAGAGAACAATTACAATAAGAGTGTCACCAACTTAATGTAGAAGCTCTCTTTTAAATACTTAAAATATAGCTTCTACTTTTAACTAATTTTAATCATCTTAATCTCCTTTATTTTTAAATTTGTGTATATTATAAGATATTTTTATGGCTAGATTGTTTAAGTGGTCAATAATTATTGATTTTTGTTTCAGAAGCACGATATATCAATGGGTTTTTGCTTATAATTGATTATATAGCATAAAAATACTTATAAATTACTTAATGCTTGTATTTATATGAGGAATCGAAACAAATATCTTAAAATTACAGACCAAAAGTGACTTTTTTTTGAGTATAAAAATAAAAATATTATTAATAACACATACATTTTTAAATTACCAAATAAAAAATTATTACATAATCATCAATTGCGTACCAAATACTCTCCAAGCAAATTCTCAAATTTTGCCTTTAGATATTTTGAATCTTTTATTTTTATAAGGCTCAAGATAAGTTAAGCGGATTCTCTCTTATCAATTTCAACAGTTTCTGATATAAGTTTTCCTGTGTAGTTTTAGTATTATATCTAAATTCATACTCCTTTAGATGAAGTAAAAAATTCTCTTTCTTGATGCCTTTAAATTTAGCTAGTCTATGTTTAGCATATCCCCAGAAATTCTCAATGCCGTTTATATGGTTTTTACCATTAGCAAATTCATTCTTTGAATGCTTTACTCTATAATGAGCTTTAGCTCCATAATCTACTAATCCATCATAAGCTTTCCAACAATCAGAGTATATAGTAGAGCTATCAAGCTCGCTATATTGCGATAGTATTGGTATTAGTTCACTAGCAGAGCAGTTTTTAACTATTTGGGTATAGACTTTGCCATCTCTTTTAAGCATACCGAATACCGGAGTTTTATTTGCTACTCCTCTACCTCTCTTACCTCTTACTCTTTTAGCTCCGAAGTAACTTTCGTCAATCTCTATCTCACCTGAAAACTTACTTATTTTTTCACACTCGCTAGCCATTAAAATTCTGATATTTTTTAGAATTTTATTGATGGAAATTCTAGAAATCCCGGTTAAATTTGCTATTTTAGTAGCCTCTATATCCTCTGCAAAATACTTGAGAATTTCTCTAAATTTCTTCTGCGAAATTCGGGAACGGGCTATATACTTATTTTTCATCGGCAGGATCATAGTTAAAACTCCTTTGAAAGTTTTTAACTTATCTTGAGCCTTTAATAAATGTGAGCCGGTATTTGACCACGCGCAGGATCTCGTGATGCTTATGCAGCCTATCTCTATTTTGTGTTTTATTGCTAGGAAATATGAATAAATCATAATCATCAAAAATATTTTTTAGCCCATATTCAATAGCTATAAACGCCATTTTTACTACACATCTATACTCATTTTATTTAAGTTATGGTAAAAATTTAACCCAGTAGAGTGGCAGATTATATCATAGTAGATGATTCGTTAAAAAATTTTACTTGTTTTTAAAATTTTACAAAAAACGTGTTAAAATTACTGCAAGCTTAAAAATTTGCTACATAAAATTTTGTTTTGCTACAAACATTAAGCTATATTTAATGAAAGGTAACTGCAATATAATATTGTAGAAACATCGTAGTTTAGGTATTTATGGTGTCACGGGGGAGACTTGAACTCCCGACCTCCGGCTTATGAGGATTTTTTATATGAGCTCCTGAAAGCCTGAAATACGCACTTTAGACGATTTTTACTTAGTAGTTACATAAAACTGTTCCATTTTTGACCGGTTGGCTATTAAATATGGGACAACACTTAAGGGAGCGAAACGGTATATATTACTACCGAGTCACACTTGCTCCAAGCATTAGAAAATTTTTTAACGAAAAGCGAGAAATTTGCTTCTCCACATCCACTAATCTCTTGGAAAAAGCCAGAAAAAGGGCTAAAATTCTAGACAACAATCTTTACTTGATAAAAAGGGCGGTTCACATGAATCTTGGTGATAGCATAATCCAATCTTTTGTAAATTCGTTTATGAAAGTAAAGCTTAGTAAGAGCATCAAAGAGCACTCTCTTCTTAATAAGAAGATGGATGTAGAATTTCTAAATGCGCTCAATGACTACTTTAAACAAAGTTTGATAGATGGCGGTCTGCCTCAAATTTTAATTAAGGATATAAGTAATATCACTAACACTGCTGGCGCTCTTGGTAGCAAGAATAAAGAGAACATAGGGCAAACTCTTTTAGAGAAAAACATACTAACACTTAACTATCTTGTATCAAAGCTTGAGAAGAGCAGTGTGCTCTTTGATGACAAGCGTGAGCACTGTTTCCTTGAAGATGATTCTAGTGATAACTTAGCCAAACATGCCAAACCTAGTTCGTTTGACGCTAAGGACATAGCTTCATTCCAAGAAAATATAAAAGAGCTTGAAGATAGTGGTTGTTTGCCCATTACTGATGGGCAGCTTAAGGCTATGGCTCAGAGGATTAGCGAGACGGTTTATGCCATACTAGATCAAAAGTATGGCTCAACTTCAAATTTAAAGCTAGTAAGAACAAAGAATAGCCATAGAAGCATGGAAGATATCATATTGGATCCAAATCCACCAAAAAATATCAAGATAAAATTAGATGACGATAGTAGCTTTAGTATTTTTAATCCTAGCGCCAAAATAACCAAAGAGTATGAGATCAGGCAAGTACTGCAAGCGACATCTGGCTCTAGCAATCAATTCTCAGCTTTAAATTTAGAAGATCAAAAGAGCTTAAAGGATGCATTCGAGATATTTGAGACAAACACTAAAAGAGCTGATAAGTGGTCGCCAGATACGCAAAGATTAGTTACTGGCGTAAAAAAGCTCTTATTTTTATACTTTAACGAAGATACGCCAGTTTATAGGATCACGAGAGATAACTTGCTTGAATTTAGAGATCTTCTTTATAAAATTCCAACCAAGCTAGCTCAAAAGAGTAGGTATAAAGATAAAAGTTTATCTCAGATACTTAAGCTGGGAGAAAAGGACGATAAACTCTCTGAACCTACTATTCAAAAATATATGATAAGGGTTATTCAGTTTTTTAACTACTGCTTTGATAGTGGCTATATAGGTAAAAGCATAACTGCAAAAATGAACGTCAAGATAGACGTAGACCCTAGCGAGAGGGCAGTGCTTCCATACGATGTATCAGAAGCTAGGAAAATCTTTGACATAGTAACCAACATCAAACAAAGCGGAAAATCTCCAAGTTCAAGGATAGAGGCTAGTGAGCTCTACTACGTCACAATGATAGCTGCTTATAGTGGCATGAGGATAAAAGAGATCACACAACTTCATAAAGAAGATATAGTCTTAAAAGATGGAATTTACTGCTTTAACATAAACACAAATGATGGTAAAACTACCAAGACCAAAAATAGCATTAGGTTTGTGCCTATCCATAGTAAGCTCATAGATCTAGGCCTGCTAGAATATGTTAATAGCAAGAAAAGCGGAAATATATTTAAGGTAAGCAATAAGGACTTCTCTGAAATTTTTAGAAGCCAGATCCAAAGAAAGTTTATAGACAAAGACTCTAAAAAGACCTTCTACTCTTTTAGACACTACTTTATAGACTATCTAGTGCAACGCGAGGTAGAAGCAAATCTTATAGCCCAGATAGTAGGACATGAAAAGCAGTATAAAATTTTGCTAAACACCTATGCTAAACCTATTAATGCAAACACACTAAAGGCTAAAGTAGAGATGGTATCGTATGATAATGAATAGGAGTAAATTTCAAAGCATAAACTTTTAAGACTATCTTTATATCTTATTTAGTATTATTTTAGGTATTAAATAAAGGATAAAAATGCAAACCATACAAGCAAATTTCACAGCTAGCATAAGCGAGCTAAAAAAGTCTCCAGCTCAAATTTTAAAACAAGCTGGAGATAATGTCGTAGCCATACTAAACCACAATGTCCCTAGCGCCTATCTAGTACCTAGCTCTGTCTATGAAAAGATGAAAGAGATAATAGAAGAGTATCATCTAAGCAAAGCAGTAGATGCTGCTCTAGCAAGTGGTGAAAAGCCAGTAAAAGTAAGCTTAGATGAGCTATGAGCTAGAGTTCTTGCCAAGTGCTTTAAAAGAGTGGCAAAAGCTAGACAATAGCATAAAAGTGCAGTTTAAAAAGAAGCTAAGTGAGCGTCTAGAAAACCCAAAGGTTACCAAAGACAAGCTACGAGGCTATGAAGATGTCTATAAGATCAAGCTAAGAGATGTCGGCTACCGCTTGGCCTATCAAGTAAAAGATGATGAGATCGTAGTATTGGTGCTAGTTGTCGGCAAAAGAGAGAATAACGAAGTATACGAGATACTAAAGGATAAATTTAACTAAGCATAAAGCTAGACTTTAGTCATCTGTGATTTGTTAGTAACTAATTTCATGTTATTAGCTTGTCCTATCTAAAGTGCTCTTTTATGATGAGCGCAACCCCTATATTTTTATTATTTTATTTTCTTAATTTCATACCAGACTAAATTTCTAAGAGAAATTTAAAAGCTACAAAAATTATATTATATATTTCATAGTATTTTTAAAAAACACGCATTTTAGCGGCCTGAAGCCTACCGAATTCCTTGTTTTAGGCTGTGAAATTTTATAAAATAACCTTAAAAGATATTTAAAGAGCAAGTCTGCCAAAAATTTTATGACATAGGATTTTTGAGTGGCTTCTTCTTGGATTAGGAGTAAATTTACGTGAGTTCTGAAAAGATAAAAAAACGCAAGGTAACCAAAGTCATAACTAAAAGACTTAGGCTAAGTAATGCAGAATGGTTGGTGATTAATAATAAATTACAAGAAAGTGGCCTAACTTTCTCAAAATTTGCCCTAAGAGCTATGTTGTCTAAGCAGATTTATGCACCAATTATGAGAGAGCTTTTAGCTGAACTATCTAGACATGGACAAAACATGAACCAAATAGCTGCCAAATTAAATAGTGGGCAAAGCCTAGATAGAGTTGGTATTGAGATCATAGCGGACGATAATGATGTCTTACATAAAGTGTATGAAGCATTGGGTAAATAATATGTTGCTTGATTTACTTTGCATCAATACAAATAAAGGCACTAGTGATGCTAGTTAAATTTCTTCGTACTTATACTGGTGGTGGCCTTGGGAGCATAAATTATCTTTTAAATGAGAGAAAAGCTGCTGGAACAGCAAGAGTTATAAAAGGTGATGAAAATTTAACTAGAGCTATTATAAAAGGCATCACCTATAAACAAAAGACCTGTTTTGGTGTTTTATCATTTGAAGAGAAGTATGACTTTTTGACTGAAGAGCAAAAACTAAAAATCATTAAGGATTTTGAACGTGCTCTTTTGGGTGAATATATGCTTGAACGTACAAATGTATTATGGGTAGAGCATTCTGATAAGGATGGACGGCTTGAGTTAAATTTCCTTATCCCTAAGATAGATCTTGAAACAGATAGGTCATTTAATCCTTATTTTGCTAAATATGATCAAACTAGAATAGATCTAATTAAAAAGATCATTAACGATGAGTATGGACTATCAAGTCCAGATGATCCAGCAAAAGAGCAAACTATATTGTCTAGCAAGAAAAACATCAATCATTATAAAAATTTAGAAGAGCTAGACCAAAAGCTGCACGATCTGGTTAAGCAAGGCTATATTAAAAATAGAGACCACATGATTGAACTTCTTAAACAAAATGGTATCGAAATAACCAGGATCAACAAAAAAGGCATAACGATCATACTGCCTACTAAAAAAACAAAAAATCGTCTAAAAGGAGGAATATACGATGCAGACTTCACCAGTGCTCAAAGACTTGGAGAACTCAGCCAAAGCTCAAGCAGAAGAATTAGAGAATTCCATGATAGAAATACACAAGCAGAGTGCAGAGAAAATAGGCGAAAACTTGAGGAGCTTATTGTTAAAAGAGATAGATTTAATCAAGAAAGATATGTCGAAAGAACTTCAAAAAACAATATCCTTGCATCACAAGGACAGATCGGTGATAATCTCGCTATCAGTTGCTACCGCACTAATTTTGGGAATAGCAATTGGCTGGGTAGTGCACGCAATGATATTAAAGGAAGAAGTAGCTTGGACGATACCAAAACAATGGAGATACAGCCAACCTACTGCAGACAAGACCCAGAGGGAATATTACATATCAATTCCAAAAGACGAAGAGATAACAGAGAACGAGCGCAGGAAATTTATATTAATGAAAATGGAGTAGAGGATGACAGCATTAGAGAAAGCATTGCTAGAAGAGAACGAGCGCTTGACCAAGATGATCGAAGACGAAAGGAACAGACACGAATTAGAAATAATGAATTTGCAACAAGACTGCGAGAAGGAGCTTGTGATATTACGGACAAATGTGACAGCGCTAATAAAGAAAGTCAAGAGCTTGAACAAAGATTGCAACGACGCCTTAACGGAATCTTTGCAGCAACAAAGAGATATGTACGAGAGTTCAATATCTTGCTTGGAAGAAAAATTAAAAAATTCAGAAGAAAAATTCCAAAATTTGAGAGAAGCATACGAGAGCTTACAGATAGAGCACAAGATGCTACAAGAATATGTAGAGAATTTATAGAGGAGCGTGAATACTCCAAAAAAACCAGCATACATCACCATGTAAGTGATGTATGCAAGGAAAAAACTCAAAGCCTAGAAGATATGTTTTAAATTTAGCGACTATATTAAGTTTATTAGACAAACCATCTCATTTATTACTTCCAAAAAACCTTATTTGTTACGTTGCCATTTTAAAAATCTACTAAAATATATTTTGCAGACCACAAAAAATAATTTAGTCTAATTATTTTTTATACTTATGGCTACCCTTAGTAAACTTAATATTTTATTAAAAATAGCCTATCCTGCATGGCCATTTTTAATTAAGAAAATATTTTTTAGCGTGGGTCAAGGGAGCGGCAAGCTCTCCTTGCGAGCCTCTATGGAGCAACAAATGGTAACATTTTGTAGCTACATAGAGTATGCTCGCCCTAATATCTGAATTGAATTTTGGCGCATACTGGAATTAAATCAGTCCCACCAAAGAATGACTTAGTAAAAGTAAATTTTTGTAATTTTTGTGATTGGCATATTTGTCACTTGTTTATTTTGACTGATAAATTTGGATAGTCAATTATTTTATGGTTACTTTAATTAAAACTTAAAAAGCAAGAAGCTAGGAGGCAAACCACGAATGATATTAGCATCTTAAGCACCAATATAAATTCATACACTAAGCAACAGCACAAACAAGGCAGGTCTGCAAATTTTAGTGATATTTTTAACCAAAAGACCAAAGAAAAGATTAGCGAGCCAAACCTGTAACAACTTGTCAAGGACTTTCTAATCATTTTTATCATTTTTTTGATGTTTTTCACTCTCAATTTCTCTAAGCATTATGCGTTTCAATTTGTCTTGCATTGTTTCAGTAGTATTTTTATTAAAATGTACAACAACTTCATAGGTAGTTTTTCCAATCTTCTTTATTGTTTTTGTTTCTGTATTATTTTTTTGCATATCATCATTCCTTTTCTTGCAATTAAAAAGCGATTAGAATTTTTTACTTTTCCAATCGCTCTCATTCATCTATTAAGTTTTGTGCTTTCTTCAGCTTTTCTTTGCTCTGTATTTTTCTTCTATCAAGTCCCGTTATCCTAAGAGGTAAACACATCTCGATTATCCTTGAATAAATCCTGCCAAGCATTATATCTTCCTGTTCTTTTTCTATATCTTTGAAATTAAGGTTAGTAGTTATAATGGTTGGTCTTGCCTTTAGGTATCTTGCATTGATTACATTGTAAATTTGCTCTAAGGCATATTCTGTATTTCTCTCTATTCCAAAATCATCAAGAATTAGTAGGGTAGGGCTTGTTATCTATTCGATATATTCGTTTCTATCAAGATTAAAGCCGCCTTTTTGTAAGTCGTTTAATATCTGTGCAAAGTTCCTCATTTTTACTGTATGGCTATATTCTGTAATTATAGCGTTGGCAATAGCACAAGCTACATAGGTCTTGCCACTTCCTACATTTCCGTAAAGTAACAGTCCAACATTATCTTTTCTCATTTCTTCAAAATGTTTTACATAGTTCTTTGCTTTTTTGATGATTTCCTTATCTGTATCTTCATCGGCATTTTTAAAGGTGTAGGCTATTTGATTTTTGGATATAAAGCAGCTTTGTCTCAACCTATCTTGTTTTAACAGTTTTTTCTTGTTCAGCTCTATCTCTATCACATTTACAAGCCGTTCTGATAATCATAGGCTTATCCAACATCGGAATTACCTTACCGTCTATTCTTTCATTACAAATCTTGCAATAGATATGTCCGTCTTCTTCATAGTGAGTATCTTTGTTGTAGATAAAATCTGTCCCTTGAATTTTTGTAGTAATCATATTTTCTTTATCATTCATAATTTTAGTCTCCTTTTCTACATCAGGCTCTATAATGCGTTTTTAAGGCTTATTTTTATCTTAACCATAGTCTGACACCTCTTTTATGATTAAACCCTTAAAAACACCTTTTATAGGCTGTCGCTGTCTTCATAGTTGGTTGAATAGGTTCTATGGCTTTTATTTTGATTATTTTTCTGTGATAGCTTTTCTTTATCCTGTTCATACCAATTCATACCAATTAAGGATTGTTACATAGTGGTCTTTGTAGTCTGTGCCTTTACTTTTGATATATCTTAATAGCTTTTCAGTCATTGTATCTGTATGACCTTTCAGCCTATCTTTTAGATTTTGGTATTTTTCATCGGTTAAATGAATATTTTGATACTCTCCATAAAGGGACACTGGGGCAACCTGTTCTATTCTCCTCTTATCTAATCTACCCTTAACTATACTATGTGGACAAACGGTTGACACTTGGTTGTCATTTGGTATACCAAGATTTTCAACCTTGATATATGCTCCATTTTCCGTTTGCGTTATACTTTGCTTTTCTTCAAGATACATCGTTTCTTTTCGTCTGTCATTTCTGATGTAGTTATTTATCTTCCAATAGGTAATGACTATAACCCCTCTTTAAAAGACAATTACAAAACCTTTTGTAATTAGAATTTTTAAGTCATCATCATCTGCCCTCATAGATAGATGAAAATACAGGCATTGGCTACTTAATGGCATATCCAAAAATAAGTCGCTATCCACTATCTTTATTGAAAACATCCTTTTATCTGCCATTTTTCTCTCCTATCTTTTGTTATGAAAATGTAGCAACAAATCGTTACTCCTTTTATCTTTTAAGGAAGTCGTGTTTCACTACCCCCTTTGATTAGTACTGTCTTTGATTTAGGTACACTCCCATTTTGGGAATGTGGCATTTGTCATCTTCTTATTTTTCTTTTGTTGTTTTAGATGTCGGTCTTAAAAATACTTTTGCTTTTCTATAAACTGAATGAGCGTTTTGAAACGGTACAATAGAAAAAGCCGACTATACTTTTAACTTTTGTTGTTTCAGTATGTCGGCTTAATGTAAGCTATCTGTTTCAAATTTTTATTGTCAAGGGTGAGCGATAGTGAATGTGCTTTACCCTTGATGATAAAAAAGCGAATGAATTATATTCAGTTGTCTTTTGCCTTTAATACGGAAAAATGCTTCGGCTTTTTTCTTTGCTCCCCGCAAGGGTAAAAGCACCGCAGGTCGCAAGGACACCTAAAGGGTGTATAATTGCGCCCTTAGAAAATCTAAGGGAATTACAATTATACTATGTCCTTGCGTTTCTTAGTCTTTTTGAAATGCTCTTTGCAAAATAGCCTTTATTTCTTCATTACTTTTCTCGCTTGCTCCCTCAATTAAACTTTCTAAGATTGCTCCTCGCTCTATCAATCTATGGTTTCGCTTTTTTCTTTCTTCAAGGCTCGTTTGCTTTCTGATTTTCTTTTCCTGATTTTTAAGCTGAGATAGTTTCTTTTCATATTTTTTTTCTTCTTACTTGCTTTCAATCTTTTCTTTTACTTTTTCTAATTCTGTTTTTATTGTCCATAAATTTCATCTCCTTTCAAGTTTTTTTCATAAGAAAAGACGATAGATGTTTTACTTTCTATCGTCTTGAATCTGTATTATTCAGCTCGACAAACTGAAATTTGACTTACTTCTTGTATTTCTCAACGATTATGCCTGCTACAATACCTACAATAAATCCCGCCGTAGTAACAGCCGAAAACTTAAACTTACCCCAAAGAGAAGGAAGCGCAGAAATCGCAAGTGCATACCAAAACAGATTACTACTGAGCAACCAACCATATAAATAACTATGCTCACCAGTTGAAATATTAGTAAATAGCCAACCAATCAAGTTGCTCTCACCAATATATCACCAGATATACAGCTATGTATCCCAATGTTATATAAACATTTTTCTTTCTCAAGTATAATCACAATCCTTTGTCAAACGGGAATTTTATTTTCCTGTCACTCGTTTATAGGATCATAGTCGGAAGGGACAGGTGCTACTATACTTACAAAGATGATATCCTCATCTCCAGTATTTTTTGCTCCGTGGCAGGAGTCTTTCTTCGATACTATGACATGGCCTTTCTTGAATGGAACCTCTTCATTAGGCTGGGGGTAGAATATTCCCTCTCCCTGAAGGACGATCCATATATCGTCGGAATTGTGGTGATAGTGCTTTTGCAATGTCTGACCGGGTTTGATAACCCAGACCGATCCGCCTGTAGATTCTGTCTGATAAAACGGTGTTCTGACAGCCTTTTCCGGATCCTCTTTTTTTACAAGGTCCATGCAATAGATTCTCTGTTCGCTCATGATTATTTGCTCCTTTGTATTCCATAGTTTAATCGAAAAAATGCGATTTAATGATATACCGACAAATTCTAATTTGTCTACTTCTTTATGTTTTTTAATCGCTCATCATAATATTCTTCTACAAATTTATGATTTTGGTGTTTTTCAATTTGCTTAGTGATAAGCTCTATCATTTGCTCATTTTGTTCTACTGTGTAGTTGAAATTTTTCCAATGAGAAACATTGTCTAAACATATTTCAACCAACTTTTCAAAGGTTAATACCCTTTCATTATCGGAATAATATGTTTCTTTTATATTTTTTGTTGTTGTAACTTGTATATTAGCCTCATATAGAGTGTTCAATACATCAGAGCTAATAGAAGTATCAAGAGTTGCTAAAAACATTTCTCTTGCACCTGTTCTTCCCATTTCTTCAGGTACTTCTTGCCATCTTTCTCTTAATGTGGTTTTTGCACTAATTAAGACAGTATTTCTCTTATTTACAATGTATTCTAAAACACCCGGAGAAACTAAATCTACCAATTTACCAAGACCTTTATTGACAAACTCTTGTTTACCTATATTACCTTGACTGTCAAGTGGAATCCCTGCACCAATCAAAATGAGTTCTATAATACTTTCAAATTCTTTACCTGCTCTACTCCTCCTACTTTGAGTATTTGACAAAGTCAAAGCATATATATGTTCCGGAAATTCTTCCACAAACCAAGTAATTGCCTCTATTGGTGTAAGAGTTTTGATATACTCATCATCAACTAACTCTTTTAGCATTTTTGAAGTAAAGTCTTTTTCTAATGGCTGAAATTCACTCCAACAGCTATTTCTAAGTTTTTCAACAACTTCACTTGCATTACTTAAAAAGAATTCTTTAGGGGCTTTGTCGTATCCTAATGTAATAAAATTATCATAAACTAAGTCATAAGGCTGTTTAAAGCCTTCTTTCCTTTTTTCTTTAACTAAGTTTTTATATTCATCAAGAGAAATATTTGCCATAACTCTTTTCCTTTCTTGAAAAATTTTCTTCTATATGGTACAATAGTGTCAAATAGAGGACAGTTAGTCCTTGAAATAACATATATAAATATAAACTTGAAATAACATATATAAAAAGGAGAATATATATGAATATTATACCACAAGTCATAGATAATTCCCCTGCTATTTTAATAAAAAATAAGCGTATCAGATTACAAATGACTCAAAAAGAATTAGCTGATGCTGTTGGTATGTCCAAATTCGGAGATAGGACAATTCGCAGATGGGAAAATGGAGAAAGTCAGCCATCGTCCATTGAGCTGAAACATATTTTATCATTTCCTGAAAAAGTACCTTTCCCCAATAATGAAAATGCCCCCTATAAAATCATTGATTTATTTGCCGGAATTGGTGGTACAAGGCTTGGATTTTACCAAACAGGTAAAACAAATGTCGTATTCAGTAGTGAAATTGATAAATTTGCAGTAAAAACATATAAGGCAAATTTTGGTGAAACTCCTTTTGGAGATATTACAAAAATATCTGAAAAAGATATTCCTAATCATGATATTATTGTCGGTGGTTTTCCTTGTCAAGCATTTAGTCAAGCCGGTAAAAAGCTTGGTTTTGAAGATACTCGTGGAACATTATTTTTTGAAATTGCAAGAATTATTAAAGAGAAACGACCTAAGGCATTTCTTCTTGAAAATGTCAAAAACCTAAAATCTCACGATAAAGGTCGTACCTATAAAACAATAGAAAAAACATTAAAGGATTTAAACTACGATGTTCATTCTATTATACTTAAAGCAAAAGACTTCGGTGTTCCACAAAATAGAGAGCGTATTTACATTGTTGGATTTGATAAGGATAAAATAGATAACTATAAAGATTTTTCTTTTCCAATTCCTCCCTGCCCAGATGTTTCTGTGGGAAATATTTTAGAGCAAAATGTTGATACTAAATACACCATTTCAAATGCACTTTGGCAAGGTCATCAACGACGAAAGAAAGAACATAAAATAAAAGGAAATGGATTTGGTTACACATTGTTCAATGAAAACAGTCCTTATACAAATACATTATCTGCAAGATATTATAAAGACGGGAGTGAAATACTTATTGAGCAAAAAGGAAAAAATCCACGAAAACTAACACCTCGTGAAGCTGCAAGACTTCAAGGCTTCCCCGAAAACTATATCATTCCTGTAAGTGATACTCAAAGTTACAAACAGTTTGGTAATTCTGTTGCCGTTACTGTTATCCATGCAATTGCAAATAACATAATTGATATACTTGATACCTGTACTAAAAAAGAGATTAACTAACTTCAATCTCTTTTTTCTAACTTATTAACTTGTATACCTGCCCTTTTCAGAACCTTTAATTTTTCTTGTTTTCTCTGTTCTCTCCTTGCCTTATACCTTTCCTCATATTCCTGTTGTTTTCCATTTACTTTACGCTTTAAGTAGTTTTGATGAAGTCTATCTTTTCTTTCCTTGATTTTTCTCTCTTCTTCCTCAATTTTTAATCTTTCTTCTTCTTCAGTCAATTCTTCTTTTGGTGGCTCATAGTTACCGATAAAATTAAAATATATCTCTATTTTTTTGCTTTGATGTTTGACTACTTTTTCTATTCCTTTCATGAACAATAATCTTTTCTACAAACTCATTTATCATTGTAGTTGTAAGTTCATCAAAATTTTCATATCGGCTTATTAGAGATATAAACTTTTTCGCCTTATCTGTTTCTTTTTCATATCTTAATATTGCAAACTCTAAGTCTTTAATTTCTTTGCTTAAAGCTATTTGCTCTGTTTCATATTGACTGTTAAGTATCTCATATCTATTACTTGGTATTTTTTCAAGTATCATATCTTCGTAAATACGGCACATCAATCGTTCAAGTTCCTGAAGCCTGTTTTTACTTTCCATTAATCTTATTTTTGTCTTTTCTATCTCTACTTTTTCCTTTTCTTCCATTTCATTTTAAATGGAACGGATAAAGGCTTCGTGATCTTCATCAAGATATTTTTTAATGTCTTTTAAGGTTTCCTGTATAAGGTTTAAGACTGCTTCCGCTTTTATCCTGTGAGTAGATGGACAAAACGTTCCACAGGGTACTTTCGTGTAAGCACTGCAAGTGTAGTAGGGAATATTTTTGTAATTACTTGTTCTATGAACATACATTTTACTGCCACAATCTGCATAATACATAAGGCCCAGTTAAAGGGTGATATTCTCCCCAACCATCGGGATACCTTTTTACATTTCCTCTTATCCTTTGCACATTATCAAAGGTTTCTTGGTCTATAATTGCCTCGTGGGTATTTTCAAATATCAGCCAGTTTTCTTCAGATACATATTTGCTTTTCTTATCCTTGAAATGCTTTCTTGTTTTGAAGTTTACAGTATGACCTAAATATTCCTGTTTCTTTAAGATACTTACAATTGTAGAACTGCACCAACGATAAGGATGTTCAAACACTTTGCTTTGATGTAGTCCATATCCTAATTTTTGCTGATGGTAAGCAGGTATATCTACTTTTTCACTTTCCAATATCTTTGCTATTCGATACGGACCATTGCCTTGCATGGTCAGATTGAATATTCTCCTTACTATCTCCGCTGCTTTTTCATCTACAATCCACTTATCTTTGTCTTTTTCATCTTTGATATATCCATAAGGTGGAGAGCTTGCCGTATGCTTTCCGCTTTCCCCCTTTGACCTGAATGTAGATTGTATTTTTCTTGAAGTATCTCTTGTATACCATTCATTCATAATATTTCTAAAAGGGGTAAAATCATCTTCTCTATAAAAGCTATCTACATTATCATTGATAGCAATGAGCCTAACTCCCTTTTGTCTTAAGATTTTCATACATTGACCGACTTTAAGATAGTCTCTGCCAAGTCTACTCATATCTTTTACGATTATACAACCTATTATATTACCTTGATTAACTCCGTTCATCATTGCCATAAAGCCCGGTCTATCAAACTGTGTTCCGCTTATTCCATCATTTGTAAAATGTATGATGTTGCTTAAATTATTTTTACCTGCATATTCTTCAAGGATTTTCTTTTGATTTACAATAGAATTGCTTTCTCCTTGAAGTTCATCATCACGACTTAATCTCTCATAGAGTGCTGTTATCTTTTCATAATTCCTCATTTTTACCCCCTTTCTCTTAGTTTCTTAAATAAAAAAGAATTAAGAAGTACATATTTCACTAATATAGTGATTAAGTGTTCTCCTTAATTCTATTACTCCAAGAGCCAGCTAAATTTACTTATACTATTCCCTCTCAAAACAGCCTCATCTCTTTAAATTTCAGTGACCTTCAAGCTTATGGCTACACAGTGGATAAAGCTGGTTTTATGGGAGCTGACTTTAACAAAGCTGCAGGCTTGCCACAGGACTTTAAAATTCACAAAAGCACGCTTGATGAGCTTAGTAGATTTGCCGAGCGTAACCATGTGCTAAACCGCATCAAGAGCAAGGACGAGCAGATAAAGATCTTTGACAACATCGATATGGCTGACACCATAAAGCACTACTACAGACTATTTGATCAAATGACCTCTGCTTTAGGCGATGATAAAAAGAGCTACACCCTTGCAGATATAGGCAAACTACCAAAAGGTTATAGCACAAAAGGCACTCGCTATGATGCCAAAGGATACTTGCTAAAAGATCTATCAAACTCTACTATCTCAAACATCTACTCTAGCAGCGATGAGCTAAATAGCGCTAAGTCTCTAAGTAAAGAGCTTTCAAGTGCAGGAGTTAGGCTCATAGTAAAAGAGGTTGATTTTACGATGAGCGAAGCAGGTGATGAGTTTAGCTTTAACCCTGATATGTCTGTATATCAAGCAGATGAAGGTTATAGCAAAGAAGCTCTTTTCATGGGATTTTTGCGTAGTTCTAGACCACTACCAAGTGATAGTGCAAAGACTAAGCTAAGCAGTGCTGCCTTAAATGATATCTCAAGCACTGGAGAGCATAAAGAGTATTTTGTGGATTTTGAAAGAGTGGGTAAAGATAGTGAGAGTATAAAAGCACTCATAAAAGAAAGACTTAAAGAGCTAACCCTTTTAATGTATGCAAGATCAAAGAACACTAGTGCAGAAAGTGTTGCTTCAAACGAATATGAGAAATTTAAACCAACTAGCGAGGATATAAATTCTCTAGCAAATTCTTGGAGTGAGAGGATAAGTTCTATCAGTAAGACTTTTGTGTAGGGATAAGTCATATATAAACTAAATTGTTGAAAGGTCGATTTAGTTATTGATTATATTCTAGCCCATAAAAGCATTAAACCTAAGTAGGTTGAATTTATATTCTTTAGCTGAATATGTGTTAGTGTATAAAACAGCATTGCTGGATAGGTGGTAGCAAGATGCTCTAATGCAAATTAATACCATAAAAAAGAATTAAAACCTATGAAAGAGATACTGGAATATCTAAACAAAGCGAGACCTTAACAATGCTTAATAATATAGCCTATTCGCCAAATCTAAATAACAACTCACTATTTGAAGGAGAAGAATTTGCGAGTAGAGTTAATTATAAGAAAGTGATGGGCAATGGCACAAACTTTACTGGAGCTTTTAAATCAAACAATGATGACAAACAAACCATTTGGGGCAAAAAGTCAGATGATGATCTAGAAGGACAAAAGATACGTCAAACTTTAGAAAGATTTGGTGTGTCTTTTAGTAATGAGGGTCGCGAGCTCCTTGAATCGTCTAATATAAGTGTAGATGAATTTATTGAGAAATATTCTAAGGTTATAAATAGGAGTATGCCACAAGAGATTGGTGATTATGGACTAATAGATCAAAAAAGCGATCATGAAGAACAAGACAATCAAACTGACACGCAAAAACAAGAAACCTTTAAGCCTATGCAAGTAACTAAGAAATTTAAAACTTATGATATGCAAGCCGATGAAAAATTTAAAGAATTTTACAAATTTATAAAAACTGAATTTGATAATGGCGAAAGTATATTCGAAATTTTAGAAAAAGTCGCAAATAAAAAAGTGGATAAAACCATATAGAGGGTCAAATTTAAAGCAATCACTACTTTATACAATAAATAAGATAGCTATTTTTTATTTATCAAGCCATCTTATTTAAAATTTGCTTCTTATCTATCTTTTGCATAAGCTCTAAGACATCTATGCCTCTTTTTTCTTTAAAATTTAAAAGCTCTCTTGTATAAAGAAATTTTTGATCCTTGTTTATATCATAGGTCTCATACTTCTTTTTAACCTGCATAGGTTTAAATTTCTTCTCATTTTGCTCTTTAGCGAAATTTGCATTGTATTCTTGTTCTTCTTTGATTATCTGTTTTCTTTGTTCTGCAACATCATTTGTAGCTTTTTCTCTTGCTTTGGCAAATAAAGTCTTAAATTCATCTATGCTTAGATCGGTTCTATTTAAAAGACTAAGCGACTCGTCATTATTATTTGGATAAAGGGAGGACATAGTTTCCATAAAAGCATCTAGTTCATCTTCTTCTTCTTTTGTGCCGATACCTATTAATTTTCCTAACATGGTTGGCTTGCCATCAACAGAGTTGGTAAGTAGCCAATCCATATAGCTTTGTAACTCTCCGACTCTAAATTCTTCCATAGTTTCTGGAGGTTTTGATGCTAAAGCTCTTCTTTCTTTCATGGGGTAATCAGACAGCATACTATCTATTCGATTTATAGTATCTGTTATCCAGCCCTCTTTACTTTGGTCTATATCAATAAATTCTTTTACATTATCAGTCCAGGGTCTAAACATATACTTTGAGTAATCAAATTTTTCTTCGATGACGCTTTTATCTTGCTTGCCTTCTTTGGCTACATTTTCTTTGTGGATAGTGTTATCTTGTATCGGTGTATTGCTAAGTCCGTTTATGCTAGTTATCATTTTAACTCCCCCTTACGCCTTTATATCAACATCTCTTTTTATGCCAAGCATATCTACTAGATATTTTCCAGCTGGGTTTTCATTTAGCTCTTTTACTAAATTTAAAGGTGGCATGCTAAATTTCAAAAAGCTATCCATAAAGTCTTTGCTCTTTTTACCATCTTTGTCTATCTCACCAAAGAGTAGCTTTAGCATTTTTAGATTATGCTCCATCATCTTTTTAAATGAGAGTTCGTCTTCTTCATCTGAATACTTACCGACAAACCCAGTCGTTAGATCTACATAGACAAGGTCTCTTTTATACTTAACATACTCTTGCATATATTCAGGCATGCCAGCTAGATCAGAGTCGCTTGCCTTGTTGAAATTTGCTCCAAATTTCATCTCACCCATAAGCTCAAATAGCTCAAATGCCCTACTAAATTCTTTACTATCTACGCTCTTATCAAAGCCTTGCTTCTTTCCAAAAACGGTAGTTTCACCTTCTTTAATATCAAGGTTGCTATTTATGACGGCTGCTAAAAGTCCGCCTTTGGTTATAGAGCCATCTTTATTAGTGTATCTTTCGCCGTGTGGATCGATAAAAACACCACTTCCCACGCTCTCCTTGCCGCCATTGTTGTTGTTAAAGATATCTGTTGTTGGCTTTAGTGGTTGCCTGCCATCTCCGCCATTAAAGCTTGGGTTGAAAAAGAGCGTGCTTATCATCTGCTTGTTTGACTCTTTGTAGTTAAAGCTAGAAGCAGCTGCATCAAAGTCATGAATGGAGTTATGTATCTTGGTTACTTGCATACTTTGGCGATTATACTCAAAGCCTTGAGGGAAATTTCTTATCTCATCTAAGCTAAAGCTATCTTTTGAATTTAGCGTGTCTTCGCCAACTACTTGTGAGAGTATTTTATAAGCATTGCCAGCAGTCTTTGCTATATCTATGCTTTTAAAGGTGCGACTAAAAAATGAAGTTCCCTCTGCAACATTGACTAACGACTCCAGCGTGCTTGAGTGAATTTTATAGTCACTTGGGATGCCAGCTTGCTTATTAAACTCATCTGTAAAGTAGCCATCCTTATCTACCTTGTAGCCTAAAACCTCAGAGCTCGTTTGTTTAGTGGCAACTTTGGTTGATACCTTTATGTTCTGCTCTAAATTTAAGGGGTAGCTACTAAGTGCGTTTATCATCTAATATCCTTTAAATTTAAGCCATCTTATTTAAAATTTGCTTCTTGTCTATCTTTTGCATAAGCTCTAAGACGTCTATGCCTCTTTTTTCTTTGAAATTTAAAAGCTCTCTTGCATAGAGAAATTTCTGATCCTTGTTTATATCATAGGTCTCATACTTCTTTTTAACCTGCATAGGTTTAAATTTCTTCTCATTTTGCTCTTTAGCGAAATTTGCATTGTATTCTTGTTCTTCTTTGATTATCTGCTTTCTTTGTTCTTCAACATCCTTTGTAGCTTTTTCTCTTGCTTTGGCAAATAATGTTTTAAATTCATCTATGCTTAGATCAGTCCTTTTTAAAAGGTTAAGAGATTCATCGTTATAGTTTTGATAAAGAGAAGACATGCTATCCATAAAGGCTCTTAGGTCAGCCTCCTCTTCTTTTGTGCCAAGACCTATCATCTTACCTTCTATTGTTGGTTTGCCGTCTATAGAGTTATCCCTCAGAAAATCCATATAGCCTTGAAGTTCCCAATCTATCGCTTTTTCTATGGTTTCTGGGTATTTTCCGTATAGAGCTCTTCGCTCTTCTGGAGAGTATTTGTTTGATAGCATACTATCTATTTTATCTATGGTTTTTGTTATCCAGCCTTCCGTTCCTTCTTCTATACCGATTATCTTATCTAGTCCAGCACCAAATGGTCCTTGCATATAAGCATCAACTTTAGCTTTCTCATCTTCTGCAGATAAATTTTTATTACCGTGAGCTATGTAGTCATCTAAAATTTCTTTATATTGCATTGATCCATTGTAGGTAGTAATAAACATTTCAGCTCCCCCTTATGCTGTTTTATCCACTTTAAGCTTTGCCACTTTTTCTAAAATTTCAAACATGCTCTTGCCATTATCAAATTCACTCTTTATAAATTTATAAAGCTCCTTAAATCTCTCATCAGCTTCAAGCTTATAGGTTTGAGATTTTTTAGTAACTTGTATAGGTGTAAATTTCTTCTCTTTCTTATCTTCTTCGTTTTGTGCTTCAAGATCGTTGATAGAATTTATAGTCTCTTTTGCTAGCTCCTCGTCAAGCTCTAAACCAAAGCGCTCATTTAGTGCAAATTTAGTCCAATTGGCTTTAAACTCATCAACGCTCATATCGCTATCAAGTAACTCGGCTGTTTTTGTTCCGCCAAAGGTAAAGTCAGAGAAACCATGCTTTCTGGTATATCTTTTTATAAATTCGTTAACAGATAAAGTCTCTGAGTCACCAAAAGCTCTCTCAAGCCCCAAAGCACCGCTATCATCTATAAATTTCTTTAGCTCATCTATCTTATCTTTTGAAAAAGCGTCGTCATAGCCCATTAGCTTGCCAAGTATGCTTACTCTCGCCTCTCCTTCACCTTTTACGAAGCCAGTAAGTGAGTGATCATATCTGTCGTATTCCCTTGCTTTAGCTTTATCGTCTAGGCTCATATACTTAGGAAATGTCATGCCATGACCCATATCGTTACTAAGTATCTCGTTTATATCATTAAATTTAAAGCCCATCTCTCTTGCTATGTTCTCTCTTGAGAGATAGTTAGGGGTTGAAAGATTATTAGAAATTTGCATTTTACTATCCTTAGTTTCTTTTAAATTTACGCCTTTATATCAACGTCTCTTTTTATGCCGAGCATATCTACTAGATATTTTCCAGCTGGGTTTTCATTTAGCTCTTTTATTAAATTTAAAGGTGACATACTAAATTTCAAAAAGCTATCCATAAAGTCTTTACTCTTCTTACCATCTTTATCTATCTCGCCAAAGAGTAGCTTTAGCATTTTTAGATTATGCTCCATCATCTTTTTAAATGATAGTTCGTCTTCTTGGTCGCTAAATTTATCAAGGCTTTGTCTGTGTCTTACATAATCTTGCATATAATCAGGCAGCATAGAGACAGCACCATCATCTGCTTTTGAGAAATTTACCCCATAAGCCATTTGCCACATAGCGTTAAAGGCGTTAAATGACCTTTGAAATTCCTTTGTGTTGATGTTTTTATCATAGCCGCCATATTTTCCTATCGCAGTGGTTTCGCCCTCGTATATGTCTAGGTTGTGATTTAGCACACCAGCTATGAGACCGCCTTTGGTTATAGATCCATCTTTGTTAGTGTATTTCTCTCCGTGTGGATCCATAAATATACCAATGACCGTATTTTCTTTGCCACCATTTGCGTTGTTAAAGATGTATGTTACATTTTTTGGATGTATCTGCTTGTCTGCCGCAATAGACAAAGAGCCATTGTAAAAAAGCGTGCTTATGGTCTTTGTTGGCGTATGCACAAAGCTATCTTCTACCGCAGAATACTCACTAGCACTAGCGTATCTTTTATCTACTTGCAGGCTTTGTCGATCATAAGAAAAGCCTTGAGGGAAATTTCTTATATCATCTGCGCTGAAGCTTTCTTTTGAGCTTAGTGTATCTTCGCCAACTACTTGAGCTAGCAACCTATAAGCGTTGCCAACTGTTTTAGCTATATCGATACTTTTAAAATTCTTGATGTCTGGGTCCATTATGTCGTTTGATCTGACTAAAGACTCCAACGTGCTTGAGTGAATTTTATAATCACTTGGGATACCAGCTTGCTTATTAAACTCATCTGTAAAGTAGCCATCCTTATCTACCTTGTAGCCTAAAACCTCTGAGCTTGTTTGTTTGGTGGCAACTTTGGTTGATACCTTTATATTCTGCTCTAAATTTAAGGGGTAGCTACCAAGTGCGTTTATCATCTAGTATCCTTTTAGCTTCATACCAAAGATATCGTCTTTTTTGTAAAAAGTTTTATTTTGCCAAGGGTTTTTGGTCTGCATAAATTTACTCCTAAACTCTCGTATCTACCTTTTTATAAAGCCTATCTTTGCTAGATAGCTCTTTAAATTTTAGGTCATTTTCAAGGTAGGTGATGTTGTAAATTTCTTTGGTGGTGATACTTTTGCCGTTTTCAAGTCTGATTAGGAATTTGCTTGTAAATTTATCAGAGAGGTTTTTAACTAGCTTTGCTCCAAGCTCTTTTAGGCTAGATATCTTCTCGTCTTTCTTTATGCCTATATCTTTAAAGTCAAGTCTATTTAGCTCTACATCATTCATGCTCTTAGCATCTAAATTTATACTTGCTCTTTTGCTATCTTTGTCGTCTTTGCTGATTAGCTTGCCAGTGTCGCTATAAATTTCTTTTACCTCTAGCTCTCTTCCACTATCAAATTTAAGCGTGATAGTGCCATTTTTGTTTAGCTTCATGGCTATTACGCTGTCTGTGTCCTTTAGAGCAGCTGCTGCCTTGCTAGTATCACTTTCAAAAGCATGCTTTACTCTTTCTAAATTTTCTAGGCTAAACTCAAGCGCAGTCGCTTTTTCAAACTCACTCTCCATAGCGATCATATAAGATGACTTTGTGGCTTTTAGCTTTGAGATGAGATCATCTGCGTCTTCTACATCATTTTCTTTTAAATTTTTGCTTATCCACTCTACATCTTTGCTGTGAGCGCTAGACTCTTTTTGGTAGTCGTTATAAAATTTCATAAAGCTATCTTTTTGATAGCCTGCGTATGAAAAGCTCTCATCTTGTTTAGATCCAGAAGGTTTTATGATAGGGTTAAACTCGCTAAGCTTTTTCTTGCCGTCAAAGCCAACCTTCTCATAGGCAAAGTTGTTTAAGCCACTCTCTTCGTTAAATATCTTATTATCCCTAAGATCTACCCAGCCGTCTTTGTCTGCATGGTCTTTGAAAAATTTATTAGTCTCTTCTTTGTCTATCTTTTGGTAGCGATACTCGGCTGAAAATAGAGTATAAGGGTTTGAGTTATTTAAACTAACTCTGTAATCAACCGTATTTTTGCTAGCAAAGTCCATAGCCTCATGGCTTAAATTTCTAATATCTTTTTTGATAAAGTCGTTAAGGTTTATCTCGCTTAAAACTTCGCTTAGTTTGAAAATTTTCTCGTTTCCGTCTTTATCGTAGCCTCTAACTTTTAGCTTATTAAAGTATTTATCACCAGAATTTATCACTCCGTCCTTGTTGCTATCAAAGTTAAATAAAAATCCATTTGCATCTAGCTTGCCTATGCCTAGTTTGTCATTATCGTCATAAAGATCCAAAAAGACCTCCACGTCACCCAGTGAGGTTTTTATCGTTTTTTCATAAGCGTAGTCATTTAAATTTGTAAATTTAGTATCTGCTGCCGCAATGGGCTTAATGGGAGTTTTTGAATTTATGGATGAGAAATAGGTTCTAGTTTGATCCACTTTTCTTAATGCTGAGGCATCTTCGCCAAAGAGATATTTGTTTTCAAAGTCTTTTTTGTCCCAGTTTCTTCTTTGTATATCCACATAAGAAAAAGCATCGTTTGTTCCGTTGTCTGCTTTAGCATACTCTGACTTCACGCCACTGGTGCTAGCATTTTGGATGATAGAGTAGGTGCTATTTGAGATAAGCTTAGTAGCTATGTCTTTAAGCTCAGACTTTAAATTTGTATTGTCTAAAGTTTGCACTCTATCTACGCCAAGAAGGACCCTTGAATAGATCATATCTTTGGGTAAATTTATATTTATGGGCTCTAAATTTGGTGATACATTCATTTTAAATCCTTTTAAAATATATATCTTATATCGGCAAATATAAAAAATGTTTAGTAGTATGGTAGCCAAAATGGCTTAGAGCGAATGCCTTCTATGTTATATTTTTTAAAGCTCTCTTGTCTTCATCCTCTCATCAAATTCTTTTAAAACGTCCATTATCTTGCTTGCTAGTCCCTCAAGCGTTTGATCTTTTTTAAGCTCTAAATTTCTAAGCTTTAAAATCCTAGCTAGTATATCTTTTAGATCTTTCTTACCAGATAGTATCTCATTATAATAAGCCTTTGGTATGCCTATCTCGCTTCTATCTTGTTTTGTAAGTATGAGTGTGTCTCTATATACACTAAGAGCCTCGTCAGTTATCCTTGTTGTGCCGCCTTGTAGCACAAGACCTTGCTCGTTTTTTAAAAATGCTACAAAGATTTGCTCCTTTGTATAGCCTTGTTCATTGTCATATACAGACATATCAGGCTTAAAGTCATATCCAGCACTACTAACCCACATATAAGGGATAGTATGCTCAGTTGTCATCACTTCTGGAGAAAAGTCAAGAAAATTTCCATTGACTTCTACATTTATATCGCTTAGATCATTTATTAGCTTGCGTGCATTCTCTACGTCTTGAGTCGTTCTAAATACATGAGTTATCTTCTCATTACTCCTATCGGTTAGTCCATCTATCTCATCACTTGACATCCTACCCATTAGATATTCAGAATAATCTATTTTTTTATCTTTTGAAAAGTAGCCCTTTGGCATCTTTGCTAGATCTTCATTTGAGTAAAACTCTTTACCCTTGCTAATAACTCCAGCTGAAATTTGATCAAAAATTTTATAGTATTGCTTTATGGTATTTGCTAGATCGATATTTGCAAAGCTATCCTCTCCAAATAGCGCATTATCTTTCTTTGTTTCCATTGAAAAATTTATACTATTTGGGTGTTTTTGATTATGCAGCACTATCGCATCAAGTGTGCTTTTGTGAATTTTAAAGTCCTGTGGTAAGCCTGCAGCCTTGTTAAAATCAGCCCCCATAAATCCTTTAGCATCTACACTATATCCATAACCCTCTTGTGAAGTAAATTTGGCCTGATAAAGAGAGTCGATAGCGCTAGATGAAACAAAGTCATTCTTGGGAATGGTGGTTTGGCTGATCGAATTTATATTTGGAGTGTTAGGCAAGAAATTTGCAAAGCCTTCGCTGCTTTTTGTCTGTTTTTGGTAGTGCTGTTTTGTTAAGATGGAGTTATAAGAGACTTTCATAGCTTACTCCTTGAATTTAGCTTCAAAGAGTAAGCAAAAGTTGTGCCGAAAAATTTAAGAGCGAGATAAATTTATTTCTACTCATCTTGAGATAAAATTTATTTATCAGCAAAAATAAAAGCAAATTTATAGAAAGTATCTTGTAAAATAAACCTATCCTGAAAAAATGTACCGCTTTTTATAAAAACTGTACCATACTTTTAGGAAATTTTAAAGAAAGGGAAACTGCAAAAAGGGCAGTTAAAGTATCGATAAGCAGGACATCTATGGTGTCACGGGGGAGACTTGAACTCCCGACCTCCGGCTTATGAGACCAGCGCTCTAACCAGCTGAGCTACCGTGACACTTTAAAATAAGTTTCGGATTATATAATTTTTAAACTTATTTGTAGATAAAAACCATCTTTATCTACAAACACAAGGTAAAAGCACCAAGAATCAAAAACGTCTATTTTACGAAATAATTTTGAGCTAGAGATTTATCCTCAGGTGTGATACTAAATTTCTCGCCAGCGATGTTAACTTCAAATTCATTCTCTTTACTTGCTTTTGTATAAGCAAGTGCGAGCCTTGCAGCCAGCTCTTTGTCAGCTTTACTAGCATTTTTACTTATGAAGCTAACGGCTCCTACGATGTCATCACTCTCTTTAAATTTCACCTGTTCAAATTTATCATTTGGATGTGCTAAAAGAGCGTTATTATCGCTTTCATCACGACCTATTATCATTTTTGTACCATCTGGCAAGCGCAGATGCCTACCAAGCTTTAGCCACACGACATCGATATCTCGCATCTCTTTATCAAAATTTAGATAATCCTTTATCTTCACAGCAAAGCTCTCGATCGTTAGCAAACATCCACCTCCAGGCGTTGCAAAGTCCTCAAAGCCAAATTCCTTTGCCAAAGCAAGCTGCGGCTTTCTATCGCGCCCGCTTATATCAAGTAGCTTCTCTCTATCGACCCAACCCTCGCGCTCTGGCTTAGTTGGTGGCAAAAGCTTAGCGCACATCGGACGAAGCACTAGATCATCCTCATCATCAGCTAGGCGCTTAACCTGAAAGAGTGCATCTCTTCGCTGACTCATCGGCCTTTGACCCAAAACTTCGCCCGTGATGATGAAATTTGCATTTTCACTTTTTAGCATATTAAGAGCTGTTTTAAACATGTATCCGTGGCAGTCGATACATGGGTTAAACTGCTTGCCGTAGCCGTATTTTGGGTTAAAAAGCACATCACGAAGATACTCATTTCTCATATCAACCACTTTTAAGCTAGCTCCAGCCAAAGCTGCACGGCGTCTTAAAATTTCATGTTTTTCTTCATCTACGCCAAATCCAGTATCCATATAAAGTGCGATCACTTCGATGTTTTGATCGCTTATTAATTTCATTGAGAGCATGCTATCAAGCCCTCCGCTAAACAAAGCTAAAGCCTTCATTTTTATCCTGAAAGTAAAATTTAAAGCCTAAATTTACTAAATCTAGGCTTTTATGAAGTTTATTTAGCAGCGTTAATTACGATTTTTTTGATGACTTCACTCGCGGCTTTTAGACTGCGAACTGGCAAATACTCGTAGATAGAGTGAAAGTTGTTTGCCCCTGTGAATAAATTTAGTGTTGGCACACCTTTTGCAGATATCACAGCGCCGTCATATCCACCACGCATCGGCTTTATATTTGGTGTGATATTTAGCTCGCTAAAGGCATCTTTTGCTAGTTTTATCGGAAGTGAGTTTTCATCTTTTAAAAATTTAAAGACGTTTTCATAGCGTGTTTTTAGCGTAATCTCGCAACGATCTCCATAATTTTTGTTAAAAGAATTTGCCATATCGCTTAAAAACTCAAGTCTTTTTTGAAATTTCACCTCATCAAATTCTCTTATGTCGATCTTGAGCGTCGTTTTTGCGCTGTTTCCGCTAAGCTCTTTTACCCAGAAATAGCCCTCTTTGCCCTCGGTACACTCTGGCACTTCGCCGCCTGGCAAAAGTGAGATAAATTTATGGGCAAGAAGTAGCGAATTTACAAGCTTGCCCTTTGCATTCATCGGATGAGCTGAAACGCCTTTAAAGGCCATCGTACAGTCAGCTGCATTCCAGTTTTCATATATTAGCTCGCCTATCTCGCAGCAGTCTAAGCAGTAGCCAAAATCAGCTCCCAGCAAATTTACATCAAGCGCCTTTGCGCCAAGCAAGCCCTGCTCCTCATCAGGCACGAAGCAGATCACGATTTTACCGTGCTTTTCATTAGGATTTTGCATAAAATAGCTAGCCATATTTACAATGCTAGCGATCGCAGCCTTATCGTCAGCACCAAGTAAGCTAGTGCCGTCAGTCACGACTATCTCGTCGCCAACGTATTTTTTAAGCTCTGGGTTGTCGCTAAATTTAAGGTAGATGCCCTGCTCTTCGTTTAGGCAGATGTCGCCACCCGTGTATTTTACGATCTTCGCCTTGGTATCGTTTTTTTGCTCGCTACTTGTATCTAAGTGCGCAAAAAAGGCTATACTTGGAGCATTTTCGCAATTTGCAGGAATTTTTGCTATCAAGATAGCATTGTCTTGTAGAATGATGTCTTTGATACCAAGCGAGCTAAGCTCATCTTTTATAAATTTGGACAGCTCGTACTCGGTTGGGTTAGAAGGCATGACGCCTTTTAACCCATTTTCTTTATTTGTTGTGGTGTTAAATTTTGTGTAGTTTAAAAATCTCTCTACGATATCCATTTTTCATCCTTTTAGATGACAAAAAATGCAATCGCCACAACAGAGATAAACATACCTAAAAATGTTCTTTTAGCGATTTCAACCGGACTAACCATCGCAATACCTGCACAAACGATAGCAGCACCGGCAATCGGGGAAGCTGATCTACCTAAAGCACCAGCAATAGCTGCTGCCATACCAAGCTTATCTTGTTCAAAGCCAAGTGCAGCGGCATTTGTTGTGACAGCTTCGTTAAATGCAAATGTGGCAGCGTCGCCTGAGCCTGTGACTATACCCATGATAAATGGCACAAATGTTCCGCCAAATTTAACATAGCTTTGATCTGTCTTTAACCACGCAATAACCACATCAACGGCTCCGCACGCCTTTAAGCCAGCGACAAATACTCCAGCTGCGATAATGATACCGATAACATCAGCGTAAGCGTGACCCATGCCGTTAAAGAATTCTTTTGTGATCTTTTGTGGGTTGGTAAGCGTAGCAAAGATAGCTATGATCGCACCAAGTATCATTGCCTCAGCAACGCCCATTTTTGTCCATGCAAGGAAGCTATAGTCTTTTGAAAGGCTTGTTCCGCCGATAATTAAGATCACAAGTGGGACAAGTGGCATAAGCGCGTAAATAAAATTTACTTTGAAAGCCGAATTATCTTCGTTTTTAGCACCACCCTCAAGAGTGAAATTTGTATTTTTTTGATAGTCTTTAAAAAGTATCGCGACAATAGTTAATGTGATAACTACGATAGCAAGAGCTGTAAATGCACTAGGAATTTGCACTTTTATGACATCTTGAACAGTATAGTTTGCAACTGTCTTTTTAACAAGATCGGCCACGTATACGTTGTGAGCAGAGCCTGGGCTTAGAACTGAGCCAAATGTACCCGCAAAAACAGCCGCACCAGCCATAGCAGGTCGAACACCTGAGGCCATTAGAAGTGGTATAAGTGTCGCACCAACAGCAGCCGAGCATCCAGCAGCCGAAGGAATGGCTATGTTTATAAAATAAGTTAAAACTGTTGTTGCTGGGATTAATATAAATCCTACGTTTTTAAGTGGCTTTGTAAGAAGACCAACAAGGTGCTTATCGCACATTGTGTATTTCATAACAAAAGCAAAACCCATACTAGCACAAATCGCTTTTATAAGCCCTGCTTTAGTCATATAGTCAGTAAAAGCACTTAATGCCCCCATAGGTTTTAGTGCGATTAAACAAAGCACCAAACCAACACCTATTAGCACCGTTCTTGTCTCTTTTTTTAAGACAAGAAGTGCTACAACTGCAACGATGCCAAGAATGGCAGCTACGAGTTTGAATGATTCCATACCTCTCTCCTTGTTTAGATTTTAAATTTTGTTTTAATTGCTATCTTTTCTATCTCTTTTTTGTACTCAAGCTTTAAAATGTCGCTATGTCCGATGACCTCAACTTCATTACCCCTTATAACTAAAGCTGTGCCCTCAGGTAGAGCATAGATAGTGTCATTTGGATTTGCTATTAAAAATTCCTCCAGCCTCTCTTCTCTACTCTCGCCGTTATGGCCAGCTAGCTTGCCACTTATAAAGTGTGGGTTTATTTGATAAGGGAAGATATTTAGACTATCAAATGACTTTGGCATGATGATAGGCATATCATTTGTAGTCATCATCGTCTTGCCAGCGATATTTGCACCAGCCGACCAGCCAAAGTATTTTGTGCCATTTGCCACAGCTTCTTTTATAGGCTCAATCAAATTTAGCTTATAAAGCGTGTAAAGCAGCATAAAGGTATTTCCGCCACCAACTGCGATACTGCTAGCATTTTTGATAGCTGAAATTTTATCCTCGTAGTGGTGGATTGATTTTATATTGCTATTTTTTAATCTATCAATTACTTTTTGCTCATACTCGTCATTTGTTCGCCTAACTCCAGCGTAAGGGATAAATAAAATTTCTTCCTTGCCGCATTCACCTAAAAATTCCTTAACCCAGTTTTTGCAGTGCCTTAAATATCCAGTATCTTGATAGCTTGAAGCACTGATTAGTAAAGCGTTTTTCATTTTTTTACTCCATTTAGTTTGTAAGCAGATCTTAGATAGACATCGACTCCAGCTACCAAGCACTCCTCATCAAAGTCAAATTTGCAGTTGTGATGGCCTGCTTTTAAATTTGTTCCTATCATCATATAGCCACTCTTTGCGCCCCTATCTTGCAAAGATCTCATAAAATGAGCAAAATCTTCACAAGCACCAAAATCAAGCTCTTTTACGATCTTGTCATCATCTATAAAAGGACTTTGCTTTGCAGCTTCATAGAAAATTTCAGTTACTTCTTTGTCGCTATCGGCTCCGTTTGTGCCGCCAGTTTTTACGACTTTGCTCTCTACGCCATAAATTTCGCTCACACCTTTAACAATATCCATGCATTTTTCATACATAAAATCATTTAAATTTGTGTCTTCACCTCTTGTTTCGCAGGCTAGATAGCCGTTTGGTGCTATGACGTTTCTACCCTCACCTGCTTTTAAAACGCCTACGTTTATCCTAGTCACGCCTTTTGCATGTCTTGTGATACCATGCATGCTTAGCGCCATTTGAGATGCGGCTAAAAGGGCATTTGCGCCATCTTGCGGTGCTCCTGCTGCGTGAGCTGAACGACCGGTGATATGTACATCAAATTTTGAAGTTGCAAGTAGCTTATTTGTTCCACAGATGATGCCTCTATTGGTTTTTGCTTGAAAGCCTATATGACCGCCCAATAGATACTCTACACCATCAAGCACACCAGCAGCTTCCATAGCAACAGCTCCTCTTGTGCCCTCTTCTGCTGTTTGGAATATAAATTTAAATTTGCCGTTAAACTCATCTAAATTTTCAGCTATAAGTTTTGCCACACCAAGGCCTATCGATATGTGACCATCATGCCCACAAGCATGCGTGATACCAGCGATATCTGCACCAAAGCCCTCTTTATAAGGTCTGTGAGTAGGCTCGTCACTCTCTGTCACATCAACACTATCAATGTCAAATCTAAATGCTGTAAATTTACCAGGCCTTTTTGTATCTATAAAGGCAGTTAGGCCTGTTAAGCCATCTTTCATATAAGGAAGATATTTTGCTTCTTCAGGGCTTAGAAGCTTTTTGGCTCTTTCTATTGCTTTTTCGCATTGCTCTTTTGAGCCAAGGCCAAGTCTTGCATCGGCTTTAACTACCTTGTCACCAAGGCTTATTTCATAACCAAGATCACTAAGCCTCTTTGCTAGTACGGCGGTTGTAAAAAATGTAAACCAGCCAGTCTCTGGATGTGAGTGAAAATACCTGCGATCCTTGATCAGCTCGTCTTTTAAAGAAAGAGCCAAATTTGCTATCTTATCCATAGGTTTCTCCTTATTCATTTGATAGTTTAATTAGTGCATTTGTTAAAATTTGTGTAGCTTTGAAAGCATCATCAAAATTTATAGCTTCTGCTATATTGTGACTGATGCCGCCGACACAAGGTATAAAAAGCATGCCAACGCTACTTGCAAGTTTTGTTAGATTCATCGCATCGTGTCCAGCTCCGCTTGGCAAAGTAAGCGTTTTTATGCCAAGTTTAGAAGCCTCTTCGCTTAGTAAATTTATAGCATGCTCACTTAGTTTTACTGGCTCGTCACTGCTTAGTTCTCTTATCTCATAACTAAATTTTAGCTCATAACTTAGCTCTTTTATAAAATTTCTAAGCTCTAAATTTAGCTCTTCTAGGCTTGTCTTATCAATATCTCTTAGATCAACTCCAAGCCGCGCCTCACCTGGCACGACGTTTAAAACGCCTGGCTTTGCATGTGCGTAACCAACAGTAGCCACAGCTGTTTTTTTATTTTTAGCAAATTTATTGGCTGCTATTATGATGTGTGAAGCGGTAAGCAGCGCGTCACTACGCATATTCATCGGAGTTGCACCGCTGTGATCTGCCTTACCATGAATAATAATTTCAAATCTAATAGGAGCGGCGATACCGCTTACTACGCCAACGCTTATGCCGCTTCGCTCAAGCACTGGGCCTTGTTCAATGTGAAGTTCTAAATATGAATGAAGTGAGTGTTCTTTTAAAATAGAATCGTTTAAATTTTGTGGGTTAAGTCCAAATTTACTCATCGCCTCAAAGAGCGAAATGCCGTCTTCGTCTTTTAGCTCATGAAGCCTTTGTAGACCGAGTTTACCACTTATTATCTTACTACCAATGGTTGCTGTCTTAAAGCGACTCGATTCTTCACAGCAAAAGTTAATTAACCAAAGCGGACGCTTTAGTTTAATGCCAGCTTCTTTTATCGAGGTTAGTGCTTCAAGTCCTGCCATGACACCAAGCGTGCCATCATAAAAGCCACCATTTGGCACGCTATCTATGTGAGAGCCCACACAAACCGGCTTTTCACCTGGCTCACAGCCATCATCATATACAGCATAGATATTGCCAACATTGTCAATTTTAAGCTTAAATCCATTTTCTTCTATTAAATTTATAAGAAAATTTCTAGCTTCCAAGTCTTCTTTGCTAAATGCAAGTCTCGTAAGACCACCTCCTTTTAATGCTCCAAATCTGCTTATAGTATTAAAATTCGCTTCAAATCTTTTAAAATTTATCATAATAAATCCTTAAAAATAAAACTAATCTTAAAAACATTTATTACTTTGAACATTTTACATTTAGTTTTATGATTTAAAGCTGAATAAGTGTTAAATTTTGAAATCTAATTTTTTTGTAGCTTGTTGTGTAAGCCTTTAATAATCTCTGAAATTTTTTGCATTATTTCGATTTTATTTGGCTTTTGTGATTTTCTAGTATCTTCGCGAAACTTCTCATAGTATTTTAGCTTTAGCTTTAAAATGGCCTCTTTAAGGCTATCTTCACTAGAAGCTACGTTTGAGCTTTCATCAACATAAATTTCTCTAACAAGCACCGCGTTATCTTCAATATTTGGCAATAAAACAGCTTGAAAATAATCTTTATGATGCAAGAAAAATTTCTCCTCAAGCTCGTTTAAAACGATAGTTTCATAATTTTTATTTGCAAGCATGCTCTTTAAAACGCTAAATTCCAAAATATCGGTTTTATCTTTTTTTTGAGCCACTTGTTTATTTGTTGCAGCATTTGTAAAATTTTGATCTTGTCTATTTATATATCTTTGTCCGTGAATACTAAAAGTATTTAGCTCTATTTTGAGTAAATTTGAGACCAGCGATTCGTAGCTTTTTGCAATTATTGGCTTTAGAGAATTTGTAAATTCCACTATCTCTTCTAAACATTTTTGCTTTTGCACTGGGCGCGTAATATCATATTTTTTTACAATTTGCTCAATATAAAACTCACCAAGCTCAGTCCCAGAGCCAAACATCTCCTTTAGCTCGTCGCTTCTCCCTGCAAAAACCATATCCGCAGGGTCTGCACCATCTTTTATGATTACAACGCTTCCATCTATTTCGTTTTGTACTAAAAGACGAGATGACTTTATAGCGGCATTTATACCAGCCGAGTCACCATCAAAACAAAGTACTACGCTTATCTCGCCTCTTTTTAAAAGTGGCAAGTGATTAGTCGTAAGAGCAGTCCCAAGCACAGCAACGGCGTTTGTAAAGCCAGCAAAGTGCAGCATGATAACATCTAAATATCCCTCTGTGATGATAATCTGCTTTTTTTCAAAAATGCTTTGTCTAGCTAAATGATAGCCGTAAAGTAGCTTTGACTTGTCAAAAACTATGCTTTGTGGAGAATTTACATATTTTGCAGGATGATCTGAGATCGTTCTACCGCCAAAGCCAACTAGTTTTGCCGTGTGCGCATATATGGGAAATGTGATACGCTCGATAAAGCTAGCATAAATTCCCTTCTCGTTTTGCTTTACTATTCCAACTTCAAGCGCCTCTTTTGGTTCGATATTTTCATTTTGTAAAAGCCTAATGGTACTAGCGCTCTCCCCTGCCCAGCCAAGCTCAAATTTCTCGATCATCGCATCATTTATGCCACGAGAATAGATATATCTCACAGCGGCTTCATGCTTGAAAAATTCACTCCTATAAAAGGCATTTGCCTTTTCCAAAATGTGCTTATTTTCTTTTTGTGTTGGGGCTTTGTCGCTTGTGTATTCGAGGCTAAAATTTACAAGACTAGCTATTCTTTCAATGGCTTCTGGATAGGTTAATGTCTCATAATCCATTACAAATTTGATCGCATCTCCGCCAGCCTTGCAAGCAAAACAGTGAAAAATTTGTTTGCTTTGACTTATGCTCATACTAGGATTTCTATCATCGTGAAATGGGCAGACACATTTGTAGTTTGCACCCATTTTTTTAACTGGTAAATAGTGTTCTATAATGTCAACGATATCGATTTGATTTTTGAGTTTTTCTATGGATTTTGGATCTATCATAAGCAAAATTATACAACCGCTTTGTTATAATTAAAGTAAAATTTTATTACAAAGTATGAGCGTGGATATTTTTTTCATTGGGCACAGAGATCCGATATTTAGCCTTATTATTTTATTTAGCATTATTTTGATGATAGCTGCATTAAGCTATGCTTGGGGTATCTTTTCAAGCAAAGATGAGAAAAAACGCATTGAAAAATTTATAAGAAAATTTGATAGCAAAGATGGCATAAGTAGCGAGCATAAACAGATGCTACAAAGCCCAGAGATAGACGCTCAAAGCCTTTGCATGCTAGGGCAAACTTTTGCTAAAAATGGTGATTTTGAAAAATCAATTAGTGTTTATCTCATAGCACTTGGCAAAGTTAGAGATAAAAATGAAAAAGAATTTATCCTAAACGAGCTTGGAGAGGTCTATTTTAAAGCAGGCTTTTTAAAAAAAGCTAGTGAGGTTTTTGAAAAGGCACTCGAACTAAGTCCTAGAAATGTCATCGCACTTCGCTTTCTGACAATGATAGATGAGAAACTCAAAAACTACAAAGAGGCACTTTATGCACTAAACTCACTTGAAGAGCTTGGAGTAAATGTAAAAGATCAAAAGGCCTATATAAAGGCTATCAGCACACTTGATGATAGAAATTTAAGCTTTAATGAAAAGATAGAAGTTCTCTCTCGTCTTAGCCAAAATTTTGAGCTTTTAAAACGCATGATCTTGGTGCTTTTTATAAGACACAATGAAAATTTAGAAAATTTAAAAGATTTTGCCAAATTTGAAGACGTACTTGATCTGCTTTACAACCTAAAAACGCCTATAAATTTGAGTGATGATAAGTATAGATCGCTCTTTTACGCAAAGGGTGATATAAATGAGCCTTGTGAAATTTACGGCTTTGAGTTAAACGCTATAAAAAAGCTAAAGGATGCCAAATTTGACGCAGCAGGACTTAGTTTTAACTACATTTGCAAAAGCTGCAAAAACTCATTTCCTATGCACTTTTACCGCTGTCCGGTCTGTCACGAGCTAGGAAGTGTCAAAATTTTATCCCACATCACAGAAAAACCAAGTGAAGATAGTAACACTTTTTAGCGACGGCTCGTGCCTTGGAAACCCTGGAGCTGGCGGCTGGGCTTACATCTTAAGATTTAATGAAGCGCAGAAAAAAGCAAGCGGTGGCGAGGCATACACAACAAATAACCAAATGGAGTTAAAAGCTGCGATAATGGGGTTAAAAGCGCTAAAAGAGCCTTGTGAAGTGAGACTATTTACCGATAGCTCATATGTGGTAAATAGTATAAATGAGTGGCTTTCCAACTGGCAAAAGAGAAATTTTAAAAACGTAAAAAATGTAGAGCTTTGGCAGGAGTATTTAGAAATTTCAAGGCCTCACAAAGTCGTGGCAAGCTGGGTTAAGGGGCACGCTGGACACCCTGAAAACGAGGAGTGCGACCAGATGGCAAGAGATGAGGCATTAAAAATAAAAGATGAGAATGAAAGATGAGAATTTTAGAAGAATTTGAAAAGAATCTTGGATATAAATTTAAAAAAACTGAGCTTTTAGAAGAGGCGCTAACACACAAGAGCACCAAACAGGCGTTAAACAACGAAAGGCTCGAGTTTTTGGGCGATGCGGTGATGGATCTGCTTGTGGCTGAGTATCTTTTTAAAAAATTTAGCAAGATCGCAGAGGGCGACATGAGTAAGCTAAGAGCCGCACTTGTAAATGAAAAAAGCTTTGCAAATATGGCAAGGCATCTAAAAATGGGTAAATTTTTAAGGCTAAGTACGGCTGAAGAGAACAATGGCGGACGTGAGAAAGATAGCATTTTAAGCGATGCATTTGAGGCTGTGATGGGCGCTATCTACCTTGAGGCTGGACTTGATAAAGTGCGAGAAATTTCGATCGCTCTGCTTGAGCTTTGCTATCCACAGATCGACTTTGCACACCTCGAAAAGGACTACAAAACCGCTCTTCAAGAGGTCACTCAGGCCAGTCTTGGTGTCATCCCAACATACGAACTCATCGGCACGTCAGGTCCTGATCACAAGAAAGAATTTGAAATAGCCTTGCTACTAAATGGCAAAGAAATTTCACGTGCCGTTGGTAGCTCTAAAAAACAAGCCCAACAGCTTGCAGCAAAAGTCGCACTAGAAAAAATCAAAAAATAGGAAAAATTTTGAATACATTTGGCAAAAAACTAACCTTAACGACCTTTGGCGAGAGCCACGGGGTGGCGATTGGTGGCGTGATAGACGGACTTCCAGCTGGGCTAAAGATCGATACAGATTTCATCCAAAGTGAGCTAGATAGACGCCGCCCGGGACAAAGCAACTTTACAACCGCAAGAGATGAAGCCGATAAGATAGAAATTTTTAGCGGTATTTTTAACGGAGTAAGCACTGGAGCACCGATAGGTTTTGCCATTTTTAACAACAACCAAAAGTCAAACGACTATGACAATTTACGTGAAATTTTCCGTCCAGGCCATGCTGATTTTACCTATTTTAAAAAATATGGCTTTAGAGATCACAGAGGTGGCGGACGCTCAAGCGCAAGAGAAACGGCCGTTAGAGTAGCTGGTGGGGCTTTTGCGCAGCTACTTTTAAATGAGTTTAATATAGAAATTTTAAGTGGAGTACTTGGCATCGGCAAAGTTTTTAGCGACAAAATAGACTTTAACTTTGCTAAAAATTCTCAAATTTACGCTCTTGGCAATGAAGAAGCGATGAAAGAAGTGGTAAATAAAGCTAGAAGCGAGCACGATAGCGTAGGAGCTGTGGTTTTAAGCGTGGCTAGAGGAGTGCCAGCTGGTCTTGGTGAGCCGCTTTATGATAAGCTAGATAGCGCGTTAGCGGCAGCTTTGATGGGTATAAATGGAGTAAAGGCCGTTGAGATAGGTGCTGGCGTGAATGTAAGCTCTATGCTTGGCTCAGCAAACAACGATGAGATGGACGAGCTTGGATTTTTAAGCAACAATGCAGGAGGTATACTTGGTGGCATAAGTAGCGGCGAAGATATAGTGCTAAAGAGCCATTTTAAGCCTACGCCTTCGATATTTAAAGAGCAAAAGACACTAAATTTAGCTGGCGAGGCGGTGGATTTTGAGCTAAGGGGTAGGCATGATCCTTGTATAGGCATACGAGGAAGCGTCGTTGCAACCGCGATGATAAGGCTAGTTATCGCCGATATGTTGCTACTAAATGCTAGTACAAAGCTTGAAAATTTAAAGAAAATTTACGGATAAATCTATAAAAATGAGTAAAATTTAGTGGTCAAAAAAGCCACTAAATTTTACAATCTATAAGCAAACTGAAGTTTTGCGCTGCTTTGATCTTTTTTGCCAAAAGATTGTGCTATGCCAAAAATTTATGAGTGTTGCATTAGTTGGCGTATATCTTAGACCGACCTCAACCTCTGAACTTGTACCTTTTTGAGTTAGGCTGATCTCCTCGTCTTCTTGGATCACCACTATTTTTGACTTGGTGTTAAATTTATACTCAGCGCTAATTTTTCCATAATGATTAAATTTACCAGCATCATAGGCTATTTTTGAGTAAATTTTAGCTCTACTTGATGTAACGCTGCTAAATTTTAATGTACTTTGTCCGATATATACCTCATCGCTACCGACATAAGAGAACGCGTAGTTTAGCCCGCTATCAAGTATAAAACTATCAAATTTTATCTTTTTGCCGACGCCAAAGCTAGCATTGTAGTATGGCATCAAGATTTTATAATCAACATCTTTCGCATCAACCTTAGTCTGGCTCCTACCAGCTTTTGCCATGAGGTCGATATAAAAATCACGCGGCAAATTTAGCCTTGAAAAAATACCAAGTCCATAGTTTCTAACTCTACCATCTATTTTGGCATCTTCATCGCTGTTATCAAATGTTGGTATAGCAAAAGCCCCAAGCATAGACTCGCCATTTTTATTTTTACTTTACTAAAATTTACATCACTTCTATCTATTAAACCAATATAAACACCTGATTGTTTACTTTTTTCAATAGTAGAGCCAATTATATTAACTTCTTTATGCATTGCATTTGCTCTGGCTCCACTAATAAAATTTATCCATTTTACTTATTTTGTTTCTAAAAAATTTTTATTAGAAATTTTAGCTTTAAGATCGATTTTTCAAAAACGAACTTTTACTAATTTTCATCTATAATCACCCCATGAAAAACGAAGCACAAAAATTTTATGCCGTCATTGATCTAAAGTCATTTTACGCCTCAGTTGAGTGCGTAGAGCGAGGACTTGATCCGTTTAAAGCCGATCTAGTCGTGGCTGACGATAGTCGTGGCAATGGAAGTGTTTGCCTAGCCGTTAGCCCAGCTCTTAGAGCCAAAGGTGTGAAAAATAGATGCAGACTTTTTGAGATACCAAAGGTTATAAAATTTATCATCGCACCGCCTAGAATGCAGTTTTACATCGACTATGCGGCTAAAATTTATGAGATATACCTAAAATATGTCTCAAAAGATGATATTTATGTCTATTCTATCGATGAAGCCTTTATTGATCTTACTTCTTATGTTAAATTTTATAATACCGATGCAAAATCCATAGCCAAAAAGATAATGGATGAAATTTTAAAAACTACTGGTGTGACGGCCACCTGTGGCATGGGCACAAATTTATACCTCGCAAAAATCGCCCTTGATATCCTGGCTAAGCACAGTGATGATGGGATTGCATTTTTAGACGAGCAACTTTATAAAGAGCGTCTTTGGACGCATCAACCGCTAGATGACTTTTGGCGCATCGGTAAGCAAACTAGGCTAAAGCTGGAAAAACATGGAATTTTTTGTATGAAAGATATAGCAAATGCTCCGCGAAGCTTACTTGAGAAATTTTTTGGAGTTGATGCCTATATAACGATAGATCACGCAAATGGCATAGAGCCAACGACAATAGCTGATATAAAAGCATATAAACCAAGCACAAAATCCTACTTTAGCTCTGAAATTTTACCAAGAGATTACGAGCGTTGCGAGGCGGTAGTCGTACTAAAAGAGATGGCTGATAGGCTAGCGCTTAGGATGATAAACAAAGAAGTAATGGCAAGTGGAATAACGATAAATATAAAATTTGCCGACAAACTCGAACCACACCAGCGTGCCAGCGTTCGGTTTAAGACACCAACAAATGTCTCAAGTGTGCTGATGAGTTCAGCCGAAGAGCTACTTTTAAACAAGATAAAAAATGTTGGGCTGATTAGGCAAATTAGCATCAGTGCAAACGACGTAGTAAAAGAGAGCCTGGCTCACTGTAGTCTTTTTGAGGATGATACTAAAGAAAAGGCGGTTTTAAAATCCCTAAATCTCATAAAAGAAAAATTTGGTAAAAACTCGGTTTTAAGAGCTATTGATCTACTACCAGAAGCCACTGGGCAAGACCGAAATAAAAAGATCGGAGGGCACAAAAGTGGCGAGTAAAGATAGAGCGAAAATTTTTAGCTCGTTTAATCCTCTCTCAACCTTAGAGCGAGCCTTGCGACAAAAAGAGCGAGAAAAATGCGAAAAACTAGAGCTTGATGAGAGCAAAGTCGATGAAATTTTAAAAAAGATAAGCGAGCTAAGACCGGCTGATGAAGTATATGTGAGCTATCATGACGGCTACACCTATACAAGTGCTAGTGGACTAATCTCTGACGTAAATTCCAAAAACAAAACTCTTATGGTTGTAAAAACTAGGATCAAATTTGAAGATATAAATGACCTAAAAATAATTTAGCCCCCATGCGAGGGCTAAATTTATATAAATTCTACAAAGATTGTAAAATTTTTGGTTTAGAAAATGCAGTTATTGGTTTGATCTCGCCTTTATATTTTTCAAGATCAGCTAGTATCGTATGTCCGCAGTTGCTTTGAGCGATACTAGATGTGCCTTTGTCGCGTGTTAGGACATTGATGCAGCCGTGTTTACAAAGGCTTCTTTCGCCAAGCACTTCAGGATCATACCACGCACCTTCGCAAATAGCGATGACGTGCTCTGGGATGATGTCAGTGACAAGCGCTCCTACTAAAATTTCACCCCTGTCATTAAATACTCTCACCACGTCGCCAGTTGCGATGCCTTTTTTCTTAGCGTCGTTTGTATTTATTAGCATCGGCTCTCTAGCACAAACTTCAGCGTAGTTTCTGATTATTGAGTTATTTAGCTGAGAGTGCAAGCGGTATCTTGAGTGTGGGGTTGTGATGCTAAATGGATATTTCTTAGCTTTTTCACTACCAAGCCACTCAAACGGCTCGATCCAAGCAAAGTGTGGAGCAAAGTCTTTGTAGCCAAATTTAGCAATAGTTGGAGAGTATATCTCTATCTTGCCTGATGGCGTACCAAGGCGATTTTTGTGTGGATTTTCTCTAAATGCACTAAGTCTTGTGTAGTATTTTGTCTCTTCATTGTCTTTGTCAAATTTGACATATCCCTCTTTCCAAAACTCATCAAAGCTTGGCATTTTAAGATCTAGTGCTTTGGCTTGTTCTACCGCATCTGCGTAAAATTCTTTTGCCCAACCAAGCTCATCTTTGCCCTCAGTAAAGACCTCTTCTCTGCCCCAGCGTTTGCAAATTTGTGAGCAGATCCAGTAGTCGCTTCTGCTTTCGCCCATTGGCTCAACTACTGGCTTATAAGCCACGATGTATTCGCTCGATGGGACACTTTGGTTGATGTCATTTCTCTCGACTTCTAGTGCCACTGGTAAGACGATATCGCTTAGTTTAGCTGTGCTTGTCCAGTATGGCTCAGCAGTTATTACAGTATCAAATTTACGCCATGCTTTAACGGCGTTATTTACATCTTGATGCCTTGTAAACATCGAACCAGAAGCCATGTAAGCCACTCTCATGTGTGGTAGCTTGATCTTTGAGCCGTCATAGTCTATCTCTTTGCCAGGGTTTTGCAAAGCCTCGATCGATCTTGAAGATGGGATGGTGACGTTTTTAAATTTCTTCCACGGCGCGCCGTCGATGTTTTCGTATTTCTCGTCGATGCGAGTACTTAGGCCTTTTAGCACCGGAGCGATCTTATCCGTAGCGCCCGCAGAGTCGTATCCTAGGCTAAACTCAAATCCAAGCCCCTCTTTGCCTATCTGACCTAGCATCGCGCTAAGTGTTACGATGCCCCAAAAGCCCATCTCGCCGTGATCTTGTCTTTGAAGTGACCTGCCTGCGATGATGACGCTTGGCTCTTTTGCAAGCGCTGTTGCAAATTTAGCGATATCTTCGGCTTTTACGCCACAAATTTTGCTCGCCCAGTTGATATCTTTGACCACTTTGTCGGTTGTGCCAAGTAGGTAGTCTTTAAATTTATTAAAGCCGACTGTGTATTTTTTGATAAATTCCTCGTCATAAAGCTTGTTTTCATATAGATAGTGGCACATGCCAAGCATCATTGCTACGTCGGTATTTGGACGAACGATGATGGTTTCAGAGCCAAGATATCTTGTGGTGTCATTTTTAAAGACGCAAACGCTATAAGTTTTTATGCCTGCCTCTTTTATCTTTTTGATGCCAAGATAGCCATCGTGTGTTGGCGGTTGCCATGAAATTTGACCAGTTACAAGTGGGTCAGTGCCCCAAAATACAACGTTTTTAGCGTTTTTAGCGATAGCCTCCCACTTTGTCGGCGCATCATAAACGGCGCTGTTGCCTAGGACGTGAGGCATGATGACAAGGCCAGCACCCGTTGAGTAGTCGCCACTCTCTTCTACGTATCCGCCAAGCACTTTTAGCATCCTGTGGCCAACAGTCCTACCCCAGCTGATCTTGCCGCTACCGCCCCACCAGTAGCACTCGCCGTAGATGCTCTCAGGGCCATATTTGTCAAAATTTTCTTTTAAAGCTTTTGCTGCTAGATCAAGGGCAGTCTCCCAGCTAACGCGCACAAATTCTTCTTTGCCACGAAGCTCGCTCTTTGCTGCGCCTTTTGCTTTTAGATAGCTCTTTCTCACGTATGGATAGAGCACGCGGCTCTCGTTTTGGATGAGGTCTGGCAAGCTATTGTTCATGGTATTTGGGAATTTATCGCCCTCAAATGGATCAACGGAGACGATTTGATTTGAGTTGGTATTTGCCCAAAATAGACCAAATCTATTTGCTCCAAAAGTTTTCTTTTGGTCAAAAATGGTTTTTGTCACACCTTCAATCTTGTTCGCTTGTGCCGCAGTGGCTGCAAGTGCAGAAAATTTTATAAAATCTCGTCTTTTCATATTTTCTCCCTTATGAAAATTTATTTTACTTTTTTGGCATTGTGTTGTAAGTATTTGAGTACTAAATTTAGGTCAGTTTCGTCTAGTGCTACAAATTTTGCATCGACCATTCCAGCTAAATTTGCTGGCCACTGAGCCGCTGTAAAGCTATTTGGCTCATGGAGTCTATGACATGCTGAGCAAGTTTCTTCGTAAATTTTCTTTGCCTTTGCGTAAAGCTCTTTTTGGTTGCCACCAAGCGCGTCATTTGGCACTTCATAAAGCCCATCAACTTGGTACCAAACCTCGCCGTAGTCATCTTCAAGATCTTTTACTTTTTTGAAATTTGCCTCACTCTCGTCATTAAAAGCTACAAAGATTTCTGGATCTTCTATACTTCTTTGAAGTTGGGCTAAGTAATTTGCCGACACGACGCCACTAACCTTGATCTTGCTCGTTTTATCGCCTTTTTCAACGACTTCAACTGGCGTTAAAACCTCGATCTTTCCGATCATCTTGCCATCTAGCGTTATATTGGCATCTTTTGCGATGACATCGGCACTAAAAGCAAGACTACATGCTAAGACAGGGGCTAAAAATAGCATTTTCATGTTGCAATCCTTAAAAATAAAATTTAAAAAAATTTTATAACCTAATGACTTAAAATTACATTGTTATATTTAGCTTTATTTAAGAAAGTTGATATTTGCTTTTGTTAAAAATAAGATTTAGTAGAAAATTTATCAATGAGTTTTATTGATCGTCTTAATGATTAAAAGCATGAACAAACACAAGCTCTGTAAAAATTTTACTTTTGAGTCTAGTGAAGTAAAAATTTAACTTCACTTCACTGGCTACTATAAAAAGTATGGCAAAGTTTTTATAAACTTAAAAACATAAATTAGTAAACTTCTTACAGTATTTATAAATATGCTAAAAGTTACTACTCTACATTGCTAGCTATGTTAAGACTTTCTAGAGTTTTATCGTTTTAAAATTTTTATCAAAACGCCTTATTGTCAATTTAACAGCTTTGCTTATCGCCTAGCTCGCACGCCCTTTTTTGCATTTGCTTTGCCTTTTTCGCGTCTTTTTTTACTTGCTCGTATCTGTTTTCGTTGAAATTTCCCTCATACAGCCACGCCGCTCTCGCGCAGCCGCCTACGTAGCCTAGCTTACACGAGCGCTCGTAATACTCCATCATCTCGCCTATATCGCCTCCCGTTCGCTCTATCATCCAGCCCACGTTGTAGCATCCGGGAGCGTATTTTTTGTTGCATAGGGTATTGTTTATCGCAAACGACTGCACCTCGTCGCCCAGCTCTTCTTGCATGAAATTCGCTAGCGCCAAGCAACCGGGCAAATACTCGTAAAGGACGCAGCTAGCCTTGTAATACGCGCTAATCTTAGTCTCGCGCTCGCTCTTATCCGCGGCTTTTACTAGGTTATTTTTATAAAGTTCGCCCAGATAAAAACAGCCCTCGCCGTCTCCTTTGGCGCAGGCTAGGCTAAATAGCCCCTCCGCCGCGCCGTAGTCTTGCTTTAAGTTAGCCGCTACCATGCCCGCTTGCACGCACTCTTTGGTGGCGTTTAGGTCGGGATTTTTGCATTTTTTGAGCTTTTCTAGCGTATCTGCAGCTAGCAATGGCGAAAGGCCCGGCTCGCTAGCGAATAAATTTATCGCCGCAAGTAGCGCAAATAATAAGATTTTCATTTTTATCCTTTAAATTTACCTAACCCCTCGCTTTGGCGATGCAAGCGGCGACGGCATCCATCAAGGCGCCGCGAAATCCGCCCTTTTCAAGCGCGGCAAGTCCCTCGATCGTGGTTCCCGCGGGCGAGCAGACCTCGTCTTTTAGCGCGGCCGGGTGCTTGCCGCTTTGGATCAGACGCGCCGTCCCTTCTACGGCTGCCGCAACGGCGTCGTAGCAAAGCTGCCTAGGCAGTCCGCCCCCGCACGCCCGCATCGGCCGCAGCCTCGATAAAGGCGCACGCATACGCGGGCAGGCTGCTTGCGATGCCCGTAAATGCGGCAAAACCAGTCTCGTCTATCTCGTAAATTTTACCGATTTTAGCGATTATCTCGCGCACGGTCTCTTTCTTGGCCTCGCTAAATCCAGCGTCAAAGCAAAGAGCCGTGGCCGACGCTCCGATGCAAGCCGCGATATTTGGCATCGCACGAGCTATATAAACGCCCTCGCCTACGATTTGCCTAGCGCGTTTTATGTCAAAATTAGGCGCCAAAAGAAGCAAAATTTTGCCCGCAAGATCAGGCGCGATCAGACGCAAGATAGCCTCGTAGCTAGCGGGCTTAGTAGCCAGCACGATCGCGTCCGCTTCGCGCGCTAGATCCGTTTCGCTCGCGGCTATTTTTATACCGAATCTCTGCCGTAAAGCTTCGTTTTTGTTTCTGGCGCAGGCTATGATTTCAAATTTCGTCTTTTTTTCGCATTCATGCAGGCTTGGGGTTTTATCCATTTGCGCTAAATTTTCAGTCCCGCGCGCCTCGCTGCCGCCGCTGGATTTTCGCCCCTCCTCGGCCGAGTTTCGCACTACGCCGACCTCGTCAGGTTGCACTCGCCAAAGCGCCTCTATCATCGCGCCGCCCATATTTCCGCCGCCGATGAAGCCTATTTTTACGTTTTTCATTTCGCCGTCTTTTTTAAAACTCCGATTTTGACCGCCTTGCCCGCGATCGCCGTATTTACCGCCGCGCTATCCGCCCAGATCGCGCCCGTAACCTGCCCCGGCGCCAAGGTATAAACGCCGCCCGTCTGCGCCTCGTCGCTCGCCTTAAACTCGTTGCCCACGACCAGCTCATAAACGCCGTTCGTATCGTTTTCAAATTTGATCGCCGCTTTTAGCGTCGGCTCCATTTTCTGCTTCGCCGCGCCTGCGTACTGCTCGAGCATGTTTTTACTAAGCTTGCCGTAGACATCGCCGTCTTGGCTTAGATATATCCGCACGGCGCGCTTATCCGAGTTTTTGCCGCCCTTTTCGCCCTTGCCTACGCTAACGCTCATCTCATAGGCGGTTTCTCCAGTCGGGAAGTTCTTAAATTTTGCGTCCGGGACGAAAACCCGCACGTTGTCCGTTACCGTTTTCGTTTCGTGCGTCTGAGGCGTTATACCCGTTAGCACGATCGTGGATTTCACGTCCGCGCCTTTATCCGAAACAAGCGCGGAGATTGGCACCCGCGTAAGTAGCGTCGTCTCGTAGCAGCCGCCAAAAATAAACGCCGCGGCGAGAGCAAAGATAAATTTTAGTTTTTTCATCGGTTTCCTTTAAATTTACGCCGATTTTAGCATAAACTAGGCATTTTCATATTGATTACATTAAAAGCAAAAATAGAAAAGTGAGTATGGTATTTTAAAGCATAAATAGTTTTAAGATTGATAAATTTTAATCGTCTTGAACAAAGCCAACTTAAATAAATAATGCAAAAAAGTATGAGAAATTTATGTAAATTTTTTGCTGTTTTTAGAGTTTAATTATTAGCCCCTTTACAAAGGGGCTAGATGACAAATTTTGATTAAAGTTTTGCTTTTCTTTTGCGCTCTGTTGGGTCTAAATAGCGCTTGCGAACGCGGATATTTATAGGCGTAACCTCGACTAGCTCGTCATCTTCTATCCACTCTAGCGCACGCTCAAGGCTTAGCTTTCTAGGTGGCACAAGCTTGATCGCATCGTCACTACCACTAGCACGCACGTTTGTTAGGTTTTTGCCCTTGATAGGATTTACATCAAGGTCGTTTGGACGGCTGTGCTCGCCGATGATCATGCCCACATAGACTTTTGCTTGCGGATCAAGGAAAAGCACGCCACGATCTTGCAAATTAAATAGCGAATAAGCAAGCGTTACGCCGTTTTCCATCGAAACTAACGCGCCATTTGTTCTGTGCTCGACTGTGCCGCTTAGTGGTCTAAACTCCAAAAAGCTGTGGTTCATAACGCCCTCGCCTTTTGTATCAGTCAAAAACTGACTTCTAAAGCCGATAAGTCCGCGCGCTGGGATCTCAAACTCGATCCTTGTTTGGCCATCGCCTGTTGGGTTCATAGAGACCATTTCCGCTTTTCTTTTGCCAAGTTTTTCTATGACTGTACCTGTCGTATCATCAGGCGCATCGATAACCAAAAGCTCGTATGGCTCGCATTTTACGCCGTTTATCTCTTTTACGATGACCTCAGGTCTGCCAAGTAAAAACTCATACCCTTCACGGCGCATATTTTCAGCCAAAATAGTAATCTGAAGCTCGCCACGGCCACTTACTTTAAATTTGCCCTCGCCGATATTTTCATACTTCATCGCGATATTTGTCTTCATCTCGTTTGCAAGGCGCTCATCGATCTTGTTTGATGTGACGTGTTTGCCCTCAGTACCTGCCAATGGGCCGTCATTTACAGAAAATACAACGCTAAGTGTCGGCTCTTCGATGTGAAGAGGATCTAGTGGATGAGGATTGTTTGGATCAACGACGCTATCGCCAACGTCAAGCGCATCAAAGCCAGCGATCGCTACGATGTCGCCAGTACCAGCTTCGTTAATATCGGTTCTTTCAAGACCCATAAAGCCGATAAGCTTTGAAATTCTACCAGTTGTCTTTGTGCCATCAGCCTTTGCAAGCATCACGTTTTGGTTTTTAGATATCTTGCCGTTAAAAATTCTTGCAATACCGATTTTGCCGACGTAGTTATCATAATCAAGAGTAAACACTTGAAGCTGAAGTGGGTTCTCGTCGCTGCCGCTTGGAGCTGGTACGTGAGCCAAGATAGTCTCAAAAAGTGGCTGCATATCTTTGTTTTCATCGCTTAGTTTTAGCTTTGCATAGCCATTTTTAGCAGCGGCATAAACGACTGGAAATTCTAGCTGCTCATCGTTTGCATCAAGTGCAACAAAAAGATCAAAAATTTCATTTATAACGCGGTCTGGATCGCCTGCTGGCTTATCTATCTTATTTACGACGACGATTGGGCGAAGTCCTAGTGAAAGTGCCTTTTTGACGACGAATTTAGTTTGTGGCATAACGCCTTCTTGCGCATCGACAAGCAACAAAACACCATCAACCATCTTAAGAACACGCTCTACCTCTCCACCAAAGTCGGCGTGACCCGGGGTGTCTATGATGTTGATCTTTGTATCTTTGTAGCGAATAGCAGTATTTTTAGAAAGAATCGTGATGCCACGCTCTCTTTCGATGTCGTTACTATCCATTACACGCTCGCCAAGGTTTTGATGCTCATTAAATGTTCCTGACTGTTTCAAAAGCTCATCAACCATTGTTGTTTTACCGTGGTCGACGTGTGCGATAACGGCTATATTTCGTATCTTTTCCAAATTTTTCTCCGTTTATTAGTTTGCTATTTTTCGTTTGTCAGTTTTAAAATAGGGGCAGATTATAGCCAAATTTTTATAAATTTTAAGCTGATATCAAGAAATTAATTTTTGGAATAGATTTTGCATGTTTGGCATTAAGTTTAAAAATTTGAAAGGTTTAAATGCAAGCTTATACAGCGAAAAATAACGTAGATTTGCTGGCTCCTGCTGGAGGTAAAAAGCCATCTGCTTCTAAGAAATCTCAAAATAACGGCGAATTTTTGTCGATGGTTTTAGATGCAGCTGCGAGTAAGGCAAATAGCGGCCAAAAAATCACTGAAAAAGATGTTAAAGAGATAGTAAAAACGGTTACCACTCAAAAAGAGACACTGCAAAAAGCACAAAGCGAAAGCGTGGCAAAAATTTCAACTGCACTTGAAGAAAATTTGGACGAAAATACAAAAAATGAGCTCTATGAAAATGCAAATTTCATGCAGCTTTTGCAAGTTTTAGAGATACTAAATGGCAATGAAAAAGTAAGTAAATTTCCAAATTTTAGCGACAAAATAGCAAATTTCTTAAGTGTGCCCCAAAACGTCGAAGAGCTTAGCAACGTTAAAAGCGTTAGCGATCTTATCGACCTTGCTAAGAAATTTGACCTTGGCCTTGAAAATATAGAAATTTCAAACGAAGATGTGCCAAAACTAAATGAGATGTTTAAAAATTTAGGTAAGAAAGAATTTTTCACACCGATAAAGACCGAAGAGAAGCCTTTTTACCTAAAAGAGCTAAAAAATGAAGTCGAGCAAACTATCATCAAAAACGAGCCAAAAGAGGTCGTAAAGCTTGATACTTTGTTAAAAGAGGTAGTGGCAAATCCAACTAATGAAACTAAAAATTTAGTAAAAGAAGAGCCTAAAAAGCTAGATAGCGAAGTAAATCTTGATGATGAGATAGTGGATGTTGAGCCAGAGGAGCAGCCAAAAGAGCCAAAAGTAAAGGTAAATTTACACGAGCAAAAGGCGCAAAAAGCCCCAACTTTAGAGTCGTTACTCTTCCCTGAAAGAGAACAACAAAAAAATGAGAATTTAGAGAGCAAAGAGACATTTAATAGCGATAATAAATCAGAACTAAATCAAATGGTAAAAGATATCGCTAGTAGTGCCAAACACCAGCTTCAAACAAAGGCTGAGATAAAAGAGACGCTTAGTAACTTCTCTTCTACACTAAAAGAGCAGGTGCAAAATTACAAAGCTCCAATCACTCGTTTTAACATAACACTTAATCCACTAAATTTAGGCGAGGTCGAGATTACGATGGTAAATCGAGGCAACAACTTACATGTAAATTTTAACTCAACTACTGCTACGATGAATCTCTTTTTGCAAAATCAAGCCGAGTTTAAAAATAGCCTTGTAAATATGGGATTTACCGAGCTTGAGATGAATTTCTCAGATCAAAATCAAAGACAAGATAAAAAAGAACAAGCAAAAAATAAATACAGCTCAAATCAAAGCGATGAGAGCGAAAACACTCAAGCGGAACAAAGCTTGCTTGAGCTAGTAATACCAAGATATATTTAGGAGAGATCATGGCTTCAGTTTCAGATATAACTACACAAACAACACAACAAAAAAACGCCGAGAAAAAGGCAAAAGCAAAGCAAGATGCGGCAGCTGGCACAGGAACTAACCCAAATGCGCAGCTAGATAAAGACGCATTTATGAAGCTACTTTTAACAGAGCTTCAGTATCAAGACCCAACAAGCCCTATGGATACTGAAAAGATGCTCACACAAACTAGCCAACTAGCATCACTAGAGATGCAACAAAATACAAACTCAGCTATGAAAGAGCTTGTAAATCAGTTAAAATCAAATGCAAATGCCTACGCTATCTCAGCCCTTGGAAAAATGGTCTCAACTGGTTCAAACTCGGTTTTACTAACAGATGAGCAAAAAACTGTAAATTTTGCACTTTATTTTAAATCAGATCTTGCAAATGGTAAGCTTGAAATTAAAAATGCAAATGGAGAGGTCGTTCGTTCAATCGATATAAAAGATCTAAAATCAGGAGTTCGCAGAATATCTTGGGATGGCAAAGATGATTCTGGAAAACAATTACCAAACGGCGCATATACAGTCTCTGTTAATTACACTGGAAAAGATGGTAATTCATACAAGACTCAAGTAGGTAGCTATCCGGTTGAAGCAGTAAAATTTGTAGATGGTAAAGCCATGATAAAAATAGCAGGCGAATATGTTCCAATGGATAAAATATCTGAATTTTACGAAGGATAAAAGCCATGATGAGAGGTTTTTACAACGGAATTAGTGGCATTAAAACACAAAGCTTTGGCATGGATGTTTGGGCAAATAATATCTCAAATATCAACAACGTAGGTTTTAAAGCTTCAATCCCTGAGTTTAAAAATTTAATCAATCAACATATGGCTTCTGCTGGAAGTGGTCCAACTAACAATCAAGTAGGTCTTGGAGCTACGAAGCAAACGACAGCTTTAAAGATGACAAATGGTAGTTTTCAAAATACTGATAATAACTTTGACCTAGCCATAGGCGGTAAAGGCTTTTTTGGTGTCGTTGATAAAAATGGTAGAAACTACTACACAAGAACAGGTAGCTTCGATATAGATGGGGCTGGAAATTTAGTAGATAATAAAGGCAACTTGCTTCTTGGTACGTTAACAAGTTTTACTCCAGTTACTCCAAGTGCTAATGCTCTTAGAAAATATGGTCAAGCAAAAGGTACCACGCAGGCATTTACTGCAAAAGAAGAAGATCTAAAACTAGCCGATACTGGCTCACAAAAAGGCATAAATTTACCTCATTTCTTATTTATGCCAGCCAAGCAAACAAAAAATATAGATTTTAAAGGCAACCTAAACTCAAGTCTAATAACAAATAGACAAACAACAGCCATTGATGCGGCAAATTTTAATTATACACTCGATAATACAAACAAAACTATCTCACTAAATGGGCAAATCCCGCTAAGTCAGACAAGATTTGGTGCAAAAGCAGGTGATAGCGTAGTGGTAAAAGTAAAAGACGGTGATGGTAAATTTAGTGAGTTTTCAACCACGCTAGAGAGCGATGGCAGCTGGCATATAAACAATAAAAGCCTAAAATTTATGAATTTTGCTAGCTTAGATATAAAAGCAGAAGTTACATCACTAGTTGAAGTAGCTAATAAAGAAAAACTAAGTTCAGAGATATATAACAGTGATGGTACAAAGAGCTTAGTAACTATAAATTTTACAAAGCAAATCCCTCAAGGTGGTGATCAAACCATTTGGAATGCAACAGCTACAATAACCGATGCTAATGGTGTTGTACAAAATACAGCTATGGGAACACTTACTTTTGATGGTAGCGGTAGGCTTGTTACAAATACATTAACAAGCGTTGGAAACGTGGCTTTAAATTTTTTTGGCGATGGAGATGCAAATGTCTATAATGGCATAACAAGCTCGGCTAATTCAAAAAAAGACTTTGTCATAAAAGCAGATGGCTACGCCGAAGGAAATCTCACAAAATATAGCGTCGATGATCGTGGAAATATAATGGCAAATTTTGATAATTCTCGCTCATTTATAGTTGCAAAAATAGCTCTATATCACTTCCAAAATGAGCAAGGCGTATCAAAAGTGGGTGATAATCTCTATGAAGCAACTCCAAATTCAGGTGAAGCATTTTTTTATAAAAATAAAGCTGGTGAGACCATTTATGGCTCACAAATTCTTGCAAATAAACTTGAAATGAGTAATGTCGATCTTGGTCAAGCGCTAAGTGAGGTTATAGTCACACAAAAGGCTTATGAGGCTAGTGCAAAAAGTATCACAACAAGTGATGAAATGATCCAGACTGCTATTCAGATGAAGAAATAATTTTTATGCTAGTTGATGATTAAAAATTTAAAATGAATGATAATTTTAAGAATAGAGTTTGACTTCGTTTATTAAAAACTCATAAACTCTTTGCTGAACTAAAATCTCTTCCTCACAGCCACTCATCAAGCGACGAAGGTGAGAAAAATCTATCTTTTTGGCGTATCTTTTATGATCTTTTAGGTCTTTATCAATGCTTAAAAGTAGTGCATCAAGTGTGATTCTATCGTTTCTTTTAACTCTTGTTACATACTCTTTAACAGTTTGGATCAAAAAGTCTTTTCTGGTTTGGTCATTTTCATAAATTTCATTTGTAATGTCATTTAAAACAAAAAAATCATCTTCGTCTGGGTCAAATTTAGCAGAGATCATAGCGGCAAAAATTTTGGCACGAAATTCTAAAGATTTGTGATGATAGATAAAAAAATCTCTAAAAGCTGATAAAAAACGAAGTTTAAACTTTCCAGACATTACTCTACTTTTTGTGAAATTTTGGCTGATTATATACTTTTAAAGCTAAATTTTTAAAAATGTAACTATAAAACTAAATTTAAGTATAGTTTTTGTATGATTGCGAAGCTCCTTCTTAGACCTGTGCAATGCTTTTTATGAGCACCGCTTCAGGGTGGGAACACAGCAGAGCACTTGTATTAAGTGTGTGCCGCAGTCATCTGAGAGGGGGTCTTTCTAAACCAAAATGCTCATTAAAATCATCGCAAATTTCTAAAAAATCCACTCCATCGATCTTAGGTTTTTCGCTAAAAAATTTATACATATTATTAAAGCCGTCAGTTAGCTCTTTTGACTTGACGCCGTAGCTTATAGAAATTCCAGCTTCGATGTAGGCTGAGAGCTTGTCGCAGTATTTTAGCGCTTTGCCGTCGATCGGATTAAATTTATCATCATTTACGTTCTCCATAGTCCCTTCATGGCAGATGATCTTGCGCTCGTAAGTCCTATTTTCAAACTCATCTTTTATAAATTTCTCGCCATCTTTTCTGATACCAAGGATGTAGCTAAACTCATCTTTGATCTTTTCAGGCACAAATGGCAAAATCCTCTCATCAATAAGCCTCATCTCATACTCGCTGATGATCTCATTTAGCCCCTTTACACCGTATTTTACAGGGCTTATGATGTCCCTTGTGAGACTCTCTGGCAGATCGTGAAATAGTGCACAAAAGAAGTTATTTTCTAGGCGTTTTTTGCAAGCTTTTGCTTTGAGTGAGTAAAAATAGCTAAGTATCGCAACTACTAGCATATGTCCTAAGACCGCTGTTTCAGGGATACGAGGCGTTTGTGCCCAGCGCTTTTGAAACCTTAACCTGCCACTAAGATCAACTAGGCGGGCTAATTTTTGATTCATAGCGATCTTTCTAACGCCAATTAGCTCATAATAATCCTCAATCTCCTCTTCAACCTTAGCTTTAAGCTCGTCGATGTCGCTTAAAAACTGACTCGTTTGATAGACGATGGAAAATTCCCATCTAGTGGCAAGATAGCTAGCTGCTTTTAGGATAAGGCGTTCTTTTTCATGCTTTTTATCACTTTTAAAATAACTTTTAAATCTCTCTAAAAACTCCCCATCTTCAATATCTGAAATAAGGCTATCAAGATTACTTAAGACCCAGCTATTTATCTGCTCTTTTTTTGTCTTTTGGATATGGTGAAAGACGTCTGGACGTATGTCTGTGACTACGACCCTACTTAAAAACTCAAAAATTCCAGCCTCAATGATATAGTTCATATCGGCGTCTTGCTCTTGTTTTGCTATGAAATAAGCGATGATAAATTTATGAGCTTGCTTATCAAGCTCGACTAAATTTGTCATCTTTGGATAGTCGTTCCAACGTGATATAGATGCTGCTTTAAAGATATGTTCTATAAGCTTAGCACTTATCATTATTTATCCTTTTTGACTACTTTTGGCTTCTTATCATCGGCATAGCTTATCTTTCTAAAGCCCTCTTTATTTGAGCTTCTTCTTGGCTTGTCATCTTTTTTAAATTTATCATCTCTGCTGCCTCTATTGCCACGATCACTTGTACTTCGTCTCTCGCGTGGCTTATCACTAAAGTTTTTCTCTCTACTTCTTGGAGCGAATTCTTTTTCTTCAGCTGGTTTTTTTACGACTAAATCAGAGCTGATTTCAATAACCGTATGAACATTTCCACGTGGGTTAAAGTCGCCCACTATCTTCATAAATTTAGGCTCAAGTTTTTTTTCTAAAACAGAGTAAATTTCATTTATACTATCTTCGTGGCTGATGTTGCGGTTCATAAAGCTATTTATATAAAGCTTTATCGCTTTTAGCTCGACTACAAGCTTATTTGGTATGTACTCAAGATAGATTGTGGCAAAGTCAGGATAGCCAGAGCGAGGGCAAAGGCAGCAAAATTCAGGCAAAGTGATCTTTATGACATAGTCCCTTGTTTGCTTATTTTCCCAGACCTCAAGGTCACTCTCTACGTCAAATTCTTTCAAAATTTTTTCGCCATATTTTATATCTAGCTCTTCGCTCATCTTTTATCCTTTTTCTTTTAAATATCCAAATGCTTAACGTCTTTTGCGTGGTCTTGGATGTAGTTTCTTCTTGGCTCGACCTCATCGCCCATAAAGAGATTAAACGTATCAGAAGCACTTATAGCGTCGTTTATATCGATCTTTAAAAGTCTTCTGTTCTCAGGGTTCATCGTAGTTTCCCAAAGTTGCTCAGGGTTCATCTCACCAAGACCTTTGTAGCGCTGAATATATGCGCCTTTTTTCGCATTTTTCTCTACTTCATCAAGCACTTCTATAACGTCACTATGCAAGTCTAGGCCGCGCTCTTTTATCTTTTGGCTAATATAAAGCGCCTCTTCGTAAAGTGGATTTGTGAATAAATTTTCATTTACTACAAGCTCTTCTAAGCCGCTTTCAGTTTGCACATAAATTCTAACCTCATCTTCGCTAACATAGTGGTTTAGGATGTTGTGACCCTCAGCTTTTAAGAAATTCTTTAAAATTTCAAAAATTTCATTGTAGCTTTTTGAGACAATGTCTGGATTTTCTATCATATAGCGGATCGCTGAAAGGACGTTAAAGCGTTTTTCAAGCTCTTTTAAGACGCTTCTATAGGCTGCAACGATCTTTAAGAAATCAATCAAATCAGCACTACCGATACCCTCTATATCAACGCCCTCTATGCCAGTTTCGATAAGAAATTCGTTTAGTGCCTTTTCATCTTTTAGATAAATTTCTTTCTTACCTTTTTTATATCGGTAAAGTGGTGGCTGAGCTAGGTAGATGTGACCATTTTCTACAACTTTATTTAAAAATCTAAAGAAGAATGTTAAAAGCAGTGTCTGGATGTGGCTACCATCGACGTCAGCATCGGTCATGATGATGATCTTATGATATCTAAGCTTCTCAGCATCAAATTCATCTCCGATACCGCAGCCTAGAGCTGTTATCATATTTTTTATCTCGTCAGATTTTAAAATTTTATCCAGTCTTGCCTTTTCAACGTTTAGAATTTTACCCTTAAGCGGCAATATCGCTTGGAAAACTCTATCACGTCCTTGTTTTGCAGAACCGCCAGCAGAGTCGCCCTCCACTAGATATAGCTCGCTAATTACTGGATCTTTACTCTGACAATCAGCTAGTTTGCCAGGAAGTGTGCCTACGCTCATACTCTCTTTTTTACGAGTTAGATCCCTAGCTTTTTTAGCAGCCTCTCGACCACGAGCTGCCATTAGAGCTTTATCCATTATCGCTCTTGCTTCGATAGGATTTTCTTCAAAATACTTTGTAAGCACGTCAAAAACCATCTTTTGAACGATAGGTTTTACGTAGCTTGAGCCTAGTTTGCCCTTTGTTTGTCCCTCAAACTGCGGCTCTGGCACTTTTACGCTAACAACTGCGATAAGTCCCTCGCGGATATCTTCGCCAGTTATCTTTGTATCTTTTTCACGTGCAGCAGCGTTTGCTTGAACGTAGTTTGTGATAACTCTTGTAAGGCCTGCTCTAAATCCAGCCTCGTGTGTACCACCATCTGGAGTTTTGATGTTATTTACAAAGCTTAATAAATTTTCACTATAAGTGTCGTTGTAAAGTAGTGCAAAATCAACAAGCACGTCATCTTCGCCGCCACTAAATGATACTGCTTTACTGACAGCATTTGCCTTGTTCATATCAGTTACAAAGCTCTCAAGTCCACCCTCAAAATGAAAGCTCTCGCTTCTGCCATTTCTTTGATCTTTAAAATTTATAGTTATCTTTGGGTTTAGATAGGCTAGCTCGCGAAATCTTTTTACTAAAATTTCATCATCAAATTCAGTCACTTCAAATATGCTATCATCTGGCCAAAACTCGACTTGTGTGCCTGTGCGGTTTGTAGTTTTTATAACTTCAAGATCGCTTTGTGGGATACCTTTTGCAAATTCTTGTCTGTGAAGCTTGCCATCACGTTTGATATTTACGACTAACTTTTTAGAAAGAGCATTTACAACAGATACACCAACGCCGTGAAGACCGCCTGAGACTTTATAAGTGTCCTTGTCAAATTTACCACCAGCGTGAAGCACAGTTAAAACAACAGTCGCAGCTGAAATTTTCTCAGTTGGGTGCATATCTACTGGGATACCACGGCCATTATCGCTAATGATCGCTGAGCCTTCTCGTGTAAGCTCAACGTCTATCGTATCGCAGTATCCTGCCATCGCTTCGTCAATAGAATTATCAACGACTTCATAGATCATATGGTGAAGACCGCTTATATTAGTATCGCCTATATACATGCCTGGGCGCTTCCTAACCGCCTCAAGACCTTTTAGTACTTTGATATTTTCTGCGCCGTAATTATTTTCCATAATCTTGCCTTATCTTATAAATTTATCGGCATTATTATTGTTGTTAATTCTTTTGAATTTACAACAAATGCTAGTGAGCTTTCATTAAATCCAAGCTCAAAATTTTCGTCCTCGATACTACTTAAAAAGTCAAGTAGATATCTATTTTTTATACCTATGAAAAATTCATCTCCAAGCTCTAAACCAGTTTGATAATCTATCGTAGTTTTTGCTTCAGAATTATCTTCTATAACACTTTCAAATGTTATATTGTCTTTTGCAAAAGATATTTTCATTGTATCGCTTAGCATTGAGATAGTTTTTATGCCTTCTATCATCTTATCTCTACTTAGCTGAAGTCTTTTTCTGACCTCTTTTGGTATGACACGCTCATAGTCTGGAAATTTACCATTTATAAGTTTTGTGAAAAATTCAAAATTTTGGCTTTGTGCGATTAAGATATTTTCATCATAGTAAATTTCTATCTTGTCAAAAAATAGTTTTTGTATTTCATTGATAGCTTTTTTAGGGATTATTAGTGAAAATTCTTTTTCTGTTGGTGTTTGAAATTTAAATACACTAAGTCTTCTTGTATCAGTACCAACGATGTTTATAAAGTCTTTTTTAATATCAAGAAAAGCTCCATTTAGTTCAAATTTTGGGTTATTACTATCAATACTTGGTAAAATTTTCTTTAAACTTCTTCCTAACATAACAGCATCAACATCAAATTTTGATTTACCCTCAATCGTTGGAAATTCTGGGAAATCTTCAAATTTATACATTGGAAGTTTATATTTTGAGTTTTTTTGTTTTATATAAAGATAGTTATTTACAGTTTCTAACATCACTTCTTCGTCTTTTAGACTTTTTATAATGTCAAGTAGCTTTTTACCATTTGCAGTTGCGTAACCTTCATCAACGATTTTTGCATTACTTAGCTTGTATGCTAGACCTATTTCATGATCAGTTGCTTTTATGTTTAAAACACCATCTTTTGCTGAGATATAAATGTGAGAAGTTATAGCACTAAGATCTCTTTTTTCAAGATATGGATTTGTATTTGTTACTATGCTTTCAAGCATATTTTTGTTTATTAAAACTTTCATTAAAAACTTCCTTCTATTTTTAAATTTAATTTTTTTGTTTTAGTAGGTGATGTTAAAAAGTGAAAAGTGCTTTTAAACATCGAAATACAGCTATTTGAAATGTGAAAAATTATATTTTCTTTTTCACATTTATTCATAAATTTCATATTGTATTTTATCCTTTTGTCAAAATTTTGTTTTTTAATTCAGTAACTTTTAGACTAAAAATTTCATTAGTTTGTATTAGCTCATTTATCTTTTTAATATTATGACTAACGGCACTGTGATCTTTCATACCAAAATAGTTTGCAATTTGCGGCATTGAGTTTGTTGTAAGCATCTTTGCAAGATATATGATGATTCGTCTTGCTTCTACGATATTTGTAACTCTTGATTTGCTTTTTATATCACTTTGTTTGATATTTAGTTCTTTACTAACTATTTCAACGATAGTATCGAAATTTATATTTTCACGTTTTTCTTTGATTAGATCTTTTAATATACTTTTTGCAAGATCAAGTGTGATTTCTTCTTTCATAAGAGTTTTAAATACGTTTAAATTTATGATAGCTCCCTCGATCTCACGGATATTATCTCCCATGTTTGTAGCTATGTAGTTTATGACCTCTTTATTTAGATCGATTTTATCAAATTCACATTTTTTAATGATGATAGCTATCTTTGTATCAAGTTCAGGTGGCGTAATATCAGCCATAAAAGCCTTATCAAATCTTGAAATCATCCTATCCTCAAAGCCTTTTAGTGTCTTTGGAGGTCGATCTGAAGTCATAACTATTTGACCATTTTTTGCTAAAAGTTCATTATATGTGTTGAAAAATTCTTCTTGGATTTTATCAGTTTTACCAAGAAACTGTACATCGTCTATTAGTAAAACATCGCAGTTTCTATATTTTTCACGAAATTTTGGCATTGAGTGGTTATTTATGTGACTGGTAAAATCTATCATAAATTGTTCGCTAGTTACACAAATAACGGTTTTTCCTTTATTTAGGCAGTGATTTCCGACTGACTGGAGTAAGTGAGTCTTGCCAAGTCCCGTAGTCCCGTAGATAAAAAGTGGATTATAAAGTACGCCAGGCTTTTCAGCGGCTGCTTTTGCGCTTAAAAATGCGTATTGATTTGACGCTCCACATACAAAATTTTCAAATGTGTAGCTTGGATTTAAAATGCTACTTTGTGTTTTTATCTGCTTAACATTTATTTGATTTTGTTTTGATACCTTGCTACTTTTAGTAGATGAAATTTCTATATTTGGTTTTATGCCTGTTCTAACTTCATATAGATGAGCGATTTTATCAGCATATCTTGTATTTATAAATTTAGCCATCAACTCATTTGGTGCAGTAAATACGATAATATGATCGTCTGAAGCCTTTTCGTTAAATTTTAATTGTTTTATATAACTTTGGTATTCTTCAGGTGAAATTTGTGTTGAAAGATTTTCTAAAATTTCGTCTGCTATCAAATTTTTATGCCTTAAATTTCGAGAATTTTTATAGTGATACTATCTTAATTTTAATAAAACCTTTGTTAAACTCTGACAAACTTTTTCACATCGTGAAAAAGTCGTGAAAAAGTATTGAAAAGATAGTGATGAAAATTTTAGGAATCGACCCAGGCACGAAGAATTGTGGTTATGCAATACTTGAAAAAAATAAATTGAAAACTACTCTTCTTGAAGCAGGACTCATAAAAATAAAACCAAACACACTTCAATATCAGATTACCGAGCTTTGTGAGGGGCTTGATCTCATCTTTAAAAATCATAAATTCGACGAAGTTGCCATCGAAGATATATTTTTTGCCTACAACCCAAAAACGGTTTTAAAGCTCGCTCAGTTTCGAGGAGCACTTAGCCTTAAAATTTTACAGCTTCATGGTGATTTTGCTGAGTATACGCCACTTCAGGTGAAAAAAACTGTCACTGGCAAGGCCAAAGCTGATAAAGAGCAAGTGGCATTTATGGTGAAGAAAATTTTAGGTATAAACAAAGAGATAAAACCGCTTGATATCACCGATGCAATCGCGATTGCACTAACTCATGCGAATAATTTAAGAGTAAGCTAAATTTGATAGGAAAAAGATGGCAATAGTAAAAGCATTATTAATTGGCGAGGTGAAAAACTATGGCTCGCAAAGTGCAACTGATAAGTTAAATACACCATGGAGTTCAGCTATATTTAAAGTAGCTCAAAATGGCGAAATTTTCGCAAATGAACTTGGCTTTGTGGGTGATAGTGTCGCTGATACAAAGCACCATGGCGGCCCTGAAAAGGCAGTTTTTGCAAATTCATTTGCAAATTACGCTGATTGGGAGAGTTTTTTAGGATTGAAAAATATGGCTTATGGAGCTATGGGTGAGAATTTATGCATTTACGGTCTTGATGAGAGTAGTGTCTGTGTAGGTGATATCCATAAAATCGGCTCACTAGTCCTTCAAGTATCGCAGCCAAGAAAGCCTTGCTTTAAGCTCTCAAAAAGATGGGGTAATGAAAATATGGCTACTCACATCTTTGAAACCGGCTTTACTGGCTGGTATTACCGCGTCATAACACCAGGATCGTGCAAAGCAGGTGATATGATAGAAGTTATAGAAAAAGATCCAGTTCATATGAGCATTTTAGAAGTAAATAGACTTTTTTACGCTCCAAATAAAAATTTAAATTTACTAGAGAAATTTAACTCTCTTACTACTCTTCCAAAAAGTTGGTACGGTGATATGGAAAGACGTATTCAAGGTATTTATAGTACGGAATATATGAGAAATTTATAATAGTAAGTAAAATTTTTATTATTTTAATACCCACAAACATTCAGATATTACAAGGCTTATGTGAAATTTTGCATGAGCCTTTAAATTTTAAACATTTTTTACGCTAGAATTACCAAAAATTTAAAGGAGAAGATATGCCATTACTTGATAGTTTTTGTGTAGATCATGTGAAGATGAAAGCCCCAGGAGTAAGACTAGCAAAAAGTATGAAGACCCCAAAAGGCGATGATATCAGCGTTTTTGACTTGAGATTTTGCAAGCCAAATGAAGAAATTTTACCAGAGAAAGGTACTCACACTTTAGAACATTTATTTGCTGGCTTTATGAGAAACCATCTAAACGGCAACGGCGTAGAGATCATCGACATCTCGCCGATGGGCTGTAGAACTGGCTTTTATATGAGTGTGATCGGCACACCTAGCGAAGAAGCTGTAAAAAAGGCATGGCTTACTTCGATGAAAGATATCCTAGAGGTCAAAGATCAAGATAAGATCCCAGAGCTAAATAAATTTCAATGCGGCACTTACAAGATGCACTCACTTGATGAGGCACACGCCATAGCAAGCAAAATTTTAGCACAAGGTCTAGTCATCATAAATAACGATGAGATCAAGCTTGATGTTGATGCTATGGGACTAAAAAAGCACTGATTTGAAACCAATAAAACAAGAAAATCAAGCCTATCTAAAAGAGCAAATTTTAACCTATCTTGGTAACAAACGCTCACTTTTAGGCTTTATCGAGCGAGGCGTAAAATACGCAAAAGACGAGCTTAAAAAAGAGAAGCTTAGCTGCTGCGACCTCTTTAGCGGAAGCGGCGTGGTGGCTAGGTTTTTAAAACAAAATAGCGAATTTCTAGTCGCAAACGACTTGGAGCTTTACAGCTTCATCACAAACTCATGCTACCTGCAAAACGCCACAAATGAACTAAAAAATGAGATAAATTTCTGGCAAAAAAGACTTGAAAAAGAGATAGAAGATAATCTTTCTGAAGGCTTTATAACAAAACTTTACGCTCCAAAAGATGATGAAAATATCGCTTTTGGCGAGCGGGTCTTTTACACAAGAAAAAATGCTATCTTCATCGACACTGCAAGAAGGCTCATAGATGAGCTAATGCCGGCTGAGATGAGAAAATTTTTCATAGCCCCACTTCTTTATAATGCAAGTGTACATGCAAATACAAGTGGAATTTTTAAAGGTTTTCATAAAAATAAAGATGGTATCGGTCAGTTTGGTGGCAGGGGGCAAAATGCCATCTCAAGGATCACTTCTGATATAAATTTGACTAAGCCAATTTTTTCAAATTTTAGTGTGCCATTTGAGGTCTATCAAAAGGATGCAAATTTGCTGGCAAAAGAGCTTAGTAGTCTTGATCTAGTCTATCTTGATCCGCCCTATAACCAGCACCCATACGGCTCAAACTACTTCATGCTAAATCTCATCGCAAGCTACGAGGAACCAAGTAAAATTTCAAAAGTTTCAGGCATCGCAAAGGACTGGAACAGATCAGTTTTTAATAAAAAATCATCAGCAAGCGAGGCATTTTTTGAGCTCATAGCAAATTTAAAGGCAAAATTTGTACTCATTTCGTTTAACTCAGAGGGCTTTATCAACCAAGATGAATTTGATCAAAACCTAAATAAAATTGGCAAAGTTCATCTACTTCGCCAAAAGTATAACGCCTACCGCGGTAGCAGAAATTTAAAAGCCAGAAACATCCACGTAGACGAGCTTCTTTACGTTTTACAAAAGTAAATTTAGCGCTCATTTCATCACTTCTAAATCACAAATCACACTAACATAAATGTTAGTTTTGCTCATCCTCTGGCAAGCACTTCTCAAAGATAAATTTATGCTCATTTGGCAAGGCGTCGTAGATAGCATTTGCTAAATTTCTTATCTCCCAAAGGGCTGATTTTGAGCTTCTAAGAGAGATAAAATTTTGCAAGCTTCTAGCGTTTATGCTCCATGTAAGCTCGGTTTTATAGCACTCTGGTAGGCAGTATTTAACGATATCAAGGCTTTTTGTGGTTGAAGCTAAAATTTCACGTAAATTTTCAAGCGCTTTTATGCTCGCGTTATCGACCATTTCGTCATTTGTTAGCACGATAAATTTAGCTGCACGCTCAAACTGCCCTACTTCAAATTTCTCCTCTTTTTTTAGCTCTTTTAGCGTGTAGCGGGTTGATTTGACGCTTAGGCTCGCTAAGCGGTGGCGGGCTAGCTCTTGAAGTAGTGCGCGCGAGATGCCTTGGATGTAGAAGTTGTAGTAAAGATGCTCTAGTGTTGAAGCGTGTTTAAATTTATTACCCACCCTGTCTATCAGCTCGACGTCTTTTTCGCCGCCGTTGTCGCCTTTTTCAAAGCTTTGCCAGCATGTGCGGATCGCGTGAGAGCAGATATTTAGTGGGGTGTGATTTAGAAGCGTTACTTGCATATTTTCTCTTTTTGTGAAATTTTTTAGCATTTTACAAAAAGAAGGCTGATTTTATTTGTAAATTTAAAAGGGAGCGAGCGCCCCCTTTATGATTATTGTTTTAGTTGAAGAAGTGTGTTTAGCATCTCATCACTTGTTGTGATCGTTTTTGAGTTTGCTTGAAAGCCTCTTTGGATGACAATAAGATCTGTTAGCGCACGGCTTAGATCGACGTTACTAGCTTCAAGTTTTGAAGCTGCGATCGTTCCCTTATCGCCTGTACCAGCTGCACCGATGACTGCTTCACCTGAGTTTGCGGTTTGTGAAAAGACATTTCCGCCCTCGCTTTGAAGACCTTCGTTATTTGTAAAGGTAGCAAGTGCTACTTTGGCTAGGCCAAAGCTTTGTCCATTTGAAAATGAGCCTATTATTGTTCCAGTCTCATCTATTTTTATGCCATTTAGAGTGCCGCCTGTGTAGCCATCTTGTGAGATTGACTCAGTTGATGAGTCTTTATCAAAGCTTGTTAAGCCGTTAAAGTCAGTTCCCAGACCAAAATTTAAGCTAATGTTTTGGCCACTTTGTGAGCCGTTGTTAGCTGAAAATGTTATCGTTGCTGGGTGGAAACTTGCAAGTGAGCCATTTGCGTTAAATCTAGCTGTTCCAGTTATAACGTTATCTGGGCCTTCACCTGTGTAGTTTATTTTAGCTGGCTCTGGCACTTGTATAACCATGCTCCACTCAGTTCCACCATCTGTTGTGGTACCAGTTTTTGCCCATTTGATACTAACTGTGTGTTTTGATCCAAGTGAGTCAAAAATTTCTGCCGTTGAGCCGTGGCTTGACATCATCATCTTTCCACTTGCTCTTAGAGCTTGGCCTGGGCTTAGTGCGCCATCAAGTGCTTTCATAATAGTTGTAAGTCTAACATTTTCATTTATAGCTGAATTATTTGTACCTTGAGCTGGCTTTGTAAGACCAGTTGTTGTCATATAAAGTGCATGATCTGCTACTTCATTTGATGGATTTTCTAGTTGAAATTGACCTAGTTTATTTACAGTAATCTTTGTGCCATCATTTAAATCATCAGCAAGTTTTTTAAGTGCTTCGATACCAGCTGCGTGTTTTGCATCTGGAGTACCAGTTGCAGCGTTATAAGCATTATTATAAGCTGTTTGGCATGTTGTATCAGCTATAGCTGCTCCACCAGTACCCGGAGTTATATTATGAGCTTCTGTTGCTTTTTTTATAGCATTAGGTACAGCTGAGTTTACTCTTATTTGACCGTCTCCATTGTAGTCAACGTAACTCCTTGCATCTTTTTGCATAGCAGCACGAAGATCTTCTGTTGTAGTTACTTGCCTTTCTTTCGCATCATTGTATTCGTGAACTGCTGTTGTTTGTGAGCTCGTATAGACATATTGATAAGCTGTGATAATATCTCGATTTTTTAAACCGCCATTTGCCACTCCCATTGCTGTCGTTGCTGCTACTAATTCATCACCAGTATTGACAGTTAAGTGAATATTTTTTGTCTCTTTTGTAGTACCTGAGTTATTTCTATTTATAAGTGTTAGTTTATTACCTTCTGAAATTTCAGCTCTAACGCCAGTTTTATTATACTGAGCGTTGATAGCAGCTGCAACATCGCTTATGTTTGTTACATCTCCGGTTATATTTACACCATTTAATGTTATATTTAATTTTTTTGCAGTTCCATTATTAGTAAGTGAACCAACATTATTTGGTGATTTACTTCCTATTTCAAATTTTTCAGTTTTAGCATTTGCATAGCTCACCCAGATACCTTGTCCATCTCTTAAAGCAAGACCATTTCCAAGCTCATCAAATGTAACACCTAGATCTACACCACGCTCTGTTAGGCTTTGTTCTTTTCTTGAGTTCGTATAAAACTGATCGTTATTTACATCATTCTCGTTGTGGACTTCGTTTGGATCTAAAATTCCGTCATTGTTATAGTCACGTCCACCAGCAACCGAGTCTAGTGAATAAATAGGAGTGCTTCTTTGGTCGATGGTATTGCCTGAGTCAAGGTTGCCTTTTATCTTTACTTCTGTTGTCGCTCTTGCTGGAGTAGTAAGACCCTCTTTGATCACGATATTTTTTATCGGTCCTGTTGAGTCTATAGTACCAGTCTCTTCATCTCTTGTCCAGCCTTGAACGATATAACCGCTATTGTTTACGAAGTTACCAGCCTTATCACGGACGAAGTCGCCGTTTCTTGTATAGTATCTTGTCGTTCCACCATCTGGAGATACGACAAAGAAACCATTTCCTTGAAGTGCAAGGTCTGTTTGCTTATCAGTAGATGTTAGTGTGCCTTGTGAGAAAATTCTCGTAGTTGAGTTTATAGTCGTTCCTAGACCTATTTGCATAGCATTTTGACCGCCTAGCTGACCTTGTGGAGCAGTAGCGACTCTTGGAGTTTGGCTTAGTATATCAGCAAAATTTGCACGATTGTATTTATAACCATAGGTATTAACGTTTGCGATATTGTTGCCTTCTACGTCCATGGCTATCTGGTGGGCTTGTAGGCCTGAAACACCAGACCAAAGTGATCTCATCATTGACTTATCCTTTTTGCATTTTAAATTTTTATATTTTTCAAAAAGCAAAAGATGTTCCAAAAATTTATATTGATAAAAAGTAGAAGAAATAAAAAGAAATTTGGCGTTAATTACGCCAAATTTTATCCAAGTATCATAGCTCCAACGATACCACCGATGATGAGTGGTATGTTAAAAAATATAAATGTAGGTACACAAGTATCATATATGTGGTTGTGTTCACCATCAGCATTTAGACCGCTTGTTGGCCCAAGTGTGCTATCGCTTGCAGGACTTCCAGCATCTCCTAGAGCTGCAGCTATGCCAACTAACAAGATAATGGCTGGTACGCCAAAACCAAGGCTAACGCATAGTGGCACGTAGATAGAAGCTAAAATAGGGATCGTACCAAAGCTAGTGCCTATACCCATTGTTACAAGTAAACCAATAAGAAGCATCAAAAATGCTCCGCCTATCTTGCCGCCAGATACCAAGCTAGCGTATTTTACAAGCTCGTCTATGCCGCCACTCTCTCTTAAGATAGTGCCATAACCTGCAGCAACTAGCATGATAAATGCGATAAATCCCATCATAGCAAGGCCGTTATCCATGATCTTATCTACTTTTTTGTATTCGATACCGCCAAAAACGACCATAACCAAAAGTCCAAGTAGTGCGCCAAGAGGTAGCAGCTCAGTATAAATTTGCACACCAAAAGCCACAACTGCACCAGCTAAAACCGCCCACTCCTTTTTAGTCATCTCAAGGCTTTTTGCACGCTCGATCTCATCAAGCTCTTCTTTTTCAAATTTTGAAGTTTTATAAACTCTTTTTTTACTGTAAAAAAGTATGGCAAGGATAAGTCCAATAAGCATCGAAGCGCCACCTATCCACATAACAGAAGAGATATCAGAAATAGATGTTGTTATGCCGTTATTTGCTAACTCTTTTTTTAAGATATTGTGAAAAAGCAGACCAAAGCCAACGCTAAGGCTTACATAAGGTGCTTGAAGACCAAATGTCAAAGCACAAGCTACGGCACGTCTATCTATCCCCATTTTGTTCATAATAGCAAGAAGCGGCGGGATTAAAATAGGTATAAAAGCTATGTGAACTGGGATTAAATTTTGAGATAAGCACGCTATAAATGCAATAGTTAGTATAAAAATCACTTTATTTGAGCTAAGGAATTTACTCAAAGCATTTATCAAGATAGCAGTTAAATTTGTATTTGCGATGGCGGCTGCTAAAGCACCAAGTAAAATATAACTAAGCGATGTTTCAAGATTGCCTTGCATACCGCTTATAAGGCTTTGCGTAGTCTCTTTTAGGGCCGTAAAGAGGCTATCTATCCCACCTGCAATGCCACTTTCAAATCCACTAAATCCATGCTTATACATTACTCCCGCAACAAGAGCAGAGATAAGGATAGAAAGCAAGATGTTAAAACGCAATAGACAAAGTATCGTCATCACTAAAATGCTAAAAACAACAGGATTAAATATAAGCATGAGCGTCCTTTTTGTGAGTGTTGAGAGATTATACAAATGTGTGGCTTATTAAATTTTAAAAAGAGTGGCTTAAGTGGGCTTGTGTTAAGATTTTGAGTAAATTTTAAAAGGAAAAAATGATGGATTTAGAGAAAATTTATAAAGAGGCTGGGGCATATTTAGAGGGACATTTTTTGCTAAGTAGCGGTAATCACTCGCAGTTTTATCTCCAAAGTGCAAAGGTGCTTGAAGACCCAGCTTTGGCTGGAAAGCTAGCTGACGAGCTTGCCTGTGTGATAGAGAAATTTGGCATTAAATTTGATAGCGTTTGCTCGCCTGCACTTGGAGGAATTTTAGCTGGCTATGAGCTAGCTCGCGCAGCAAAGAAGCGTTTTATCTTTACAGAGCGCGTTGATAGGGTGATGAGCTTAAGGCGCGGATTTGAGGTAAAAAAAGGTGAGAAATTTATCGTTTGTGAGGATATCATCACGACTGGCGGCTCGGCACTTGAAGCAGCGCACGTGATAGAGAGCCTTGGCGGCGAGGTAGTTGGCTTTGCAGCGCTTGCAAATCGCGGCTTTTGTAAGGTCGCAAATTTAGACAATGAAGCTAAGCCAAATGCTAAACTACCAAGCGATAAGCCATTTTTTGCTTTAGGAAATTTTGAGTTTGAAATTTATGAGCCTGAGCATTGCCCACTTTGTAAAAATGGAAGCAAAGCGATCAAACCTGGAAGCAGAGGCAACTAAAATTTATACTATAAATATAGCTATCTTTCTTTTTAAAATTGATCGATAGCTAAAATTTTTAGAAAAATCCAAAAATAGTACTCATAGAAAAATTTTAATCAAGACTTCAAATCATTTCAACAAAAATTTATAGTTTAATTTTTAAAAGTAATATGTCTTTTATATTGGTATGAATTTTTTTTAGATAATCTTATTTTTTAAGCTACCAAGTGATAATATCTGCTCAAAAAGCGAGATGAAGCTATGCAAGAATATGATATTTTAGACGTTTTATCAAATAAAAAGGTCCTTTGCCTTGAAGATGAAGAGGCGATTTTAAAAAATATTTGTGCTTCTTTGGAACTATTTTTTGCCGAAGTAAATGGCGTAACAGATGGCTATGATGCACTTGAGCTAGCGATGAGCGATGCTTATGATGTTTTGGTACTTGATATAAGCGTGCCAAATATCGATGGCCTAGAGATCGCTAAAAAAGTAAGAACTATAAATCAAAAAATTCCTATCGTGATCTTATCAAGCCACGTAGAGCAAGAGTATTTGTGGAGAGCAGTTGAGCTAAAGATCACAAGGTATCTTGCAAAGCCATATGATAAAAAGTCATTTATAAAAGCCCTAGAAGACGTTGCTTTAGAGCTTGTTGGACGCAAGCCGACTCTTAGGCTAAATGATGAATTGGAATACGATTTTGGTAAAAAAGTACTTTATATAAATGGTGAAATTTCTCATCTAAGCAAGAGTGAAAGTAGGCTTTTAGAGTATTTTTTAAATAACAAAAATCAAACTATAACTTATGAACAAATTTTTGATTATATTTGGGAGTATGAGCAGCCAAGCAAAGAGGCGATAAAGACGATCGTAAAAGAGCTTAGAAGGAAGCTTGGCAAAGATGTGATTAAAAATTTATACGGTGTAGGTTACCTTTGTGAAATATAAATTTCAGCTAATCGTTAGTGTTTTTATCTTTGTTTATCTCTTAATATCCGCACTTGTTTTAAATTTTTATAATAATCTTGCAATGAAAGATGCCAAAAAAGAGGCGTATTATGTGCTTGAGAGTATAAATTCTGTAAGAGAGTACATTGCGGGCGTTCAGCGTCCGCTAATAGAGCAGCTAAAGCGTGATGGCATTATAAAAGAGGATTTTTTTGACGAGAGATTGCTCTCATCTTCATATATAAGCCGTGAAATTTATAATATCCAAAAGAAAAAATACAATCTTGACTTTGACTACAAACTAGTTGCCATGGCACCTTTAAATAAAGCTCATGAACCAAATGAATTTGAAGCGCAGGTGTTAAGAGGCTTTAAAGAGAATAAATTTAGTGAGTTTTCAAAGATTATAAAAGATGAAAACGGCTCACAATTTTTTGTAGGACTTCCTATAAGAAGTCAAAATACATCTTGCCTAGCCTGTCACAATAGCGAAAGTGCTCCAAAACAGATGTTGGATCGTTATGAAATTTCAAATGGAAAAATTTCTGAAGCAAGTGAGATGATGGCAATGCTATCTTTTAAAATCCCACTACGTGCCATTTTTTCTTACCATTTAAAAGAGGTTGTCATCATAATGAGCGCGATAGCCTTTGTATTTGGGATATTTTTGCTACTTGTTTATAAGATGCATAGGCGCGGAGAAGAGAGCAAAAGACAGACCGAGCAGCTAATGATACATCAAAGCCGCCTAGCCTCAATGGGCGAGATGATAGGCAATATCTCACATCAGTGGAAGCAGCCTTTAGCTCAAATCAGCTCAGCTTTAATAAATTTAGAACTCTATCAGGAGCGAAAAAAGCTTGATGAAGCAAAAATTTATGAGTTTATAGAAGAGACTAGCAAGCAGATAAATTTTATGTCTGAAACGGTTGATGATTTTAAAAACTTTTTTAAGCCAAATACTTTAAAAAGGGAGTTTAGCGTAGAGGAAGTGATAAATCAGACTATAAAAATTATAAACGCCTCACTTAAGAAATATCAAATCGAAATAGAGATCGATATAAGAGAAAATTTTACGATTTTTGCAAATTTTAATGAAATAATCCAAATTTTAATAAATATTATAAATAACGCAAAAGATGCATTTAAACAAAGCTATGTAAAGCCAAGAGTAATAAAAATTTATACTTTTATAAAAGATGATCGTAAAAATTTATGCGTGCAAAATAATGCAGGAGCGATAAAGGCTTCGTTTTTAAAGGTTATCTTTGAGCCACACTTTAGCACAAAAGAGTCTGGCAGTGGGCTTGGTCTATATATGAGCCAACTTATCGCTAGCAAAAATAACGCCCTAATCTTTGCTAGAAACGTAGATGAAAATAGTATTACATTTACAATTAGTTTCGAAAATTTATAATTTATTAAAATTCCCCCTTTTCTACCCTTTTTTGGTGTTAGTATTATCAGTATGAAATCATTTTGATTTTAGGATAAAAATTTAAAGGAGGGCACATGAGAAATCTACAAAAAGCCTTAGCTGGTTTGCTCATGGGTGTTAGCATCTTCGCTTCACAAGCCTGTTGCGAAGAGCATAATATGCAGATGTCCGATAAAGCACGTGATGTTATCGCAAATCCTAAAGGCACACTGCAAAGTAGAGGTGTTATCTCCTTGCAAGACTACGTTGTAGAAGAGCAAGAGATGTATAACTGGTTATTTAAAAACCACCCTATTTTTACAAAGTATGGTGGTAAAACCGTCGGTAAAATGGTCGTTCACGACCGTGGCTTAGAGTGGCTTGCCGAGGGACATGGCTTTGATATGTCAAAGCTTAGTAAAAGAGATGGCGGTAAGGGCTATAGCTCTATGATGTATAGAATTCCAGCCACTTCATCGCTTCAGTTTCCTAATAAATTTGTAGGACCAGAAAAGTGCGGTGAGTGTCACCCAGCTCAGTATGAAGTGTGGAGCAGATCTCGCCACGCAACTACCATGCGTTTCCCTGGCGAGCACCCAGAGGTTAATAACAACCTAACTGAGCCAGTATTTGACAAAGATACAGCTTCTATCCTTCCAAAAGGTATTACTCCAGATGTTATCTACGCAACTGTTGGTCACTTAAGAACCAAAATGGGCTACGTTGATGCGTGGCTACTTCGTGGTACTTACTACGTTGAGGGCGGTTTGCTAAGAGATGGTACAGGTCAGATCGTAGCTGGTGGTAACCAATGGCAAAGAACATGGGCGTTAAATTTAGACGACGCTACTGTTAAAAAGATAAAAGAGCTTGTCCCAGAATTTCCTGGCACTCTTGAAGAGTACGGCGATAATGGCGGATATGTTAGAGGTCTAGCTTCATACGCCGCAAAACATAAAAAATCAATGTTTTTCCAAGCAAACTCATCATATTGTGAAGTTTGTCACCCGGTTAAATTCGATTTCAAATCAAAAGCAGAATTTTACGCAGCACTTGGTAATGCTAAAGAGCTTCAAAAACACACTATCTCAAAAGGCGTAAGCTGTGAGGAGTGCCACGGAGCTGGCGGTCACCTTGATGGAGCTACAAATTTTAGAACATCAAACTGCGAACGCTGCCACCAAAGATTTAACTTTAGCCCAGATCTAGCTCGTGCTAATCCTCTTAATAACGGTAAGCTTGATCTCTCACTTAGCTCTAAATTTAAATCAATGGGACCAGGATGTGGTTCTGAGGGTTCACAATCATACTTTACAGCTCACTATGACAAAGGTATGAGATGTGTTACTTGCCACGATCCACACGATAACACAGGTCCAGTTGTAGGCGATAAGAGTGTAACAGGTATGAACTATAACTCAGAACAAGGCTATCTAAGCTCATTCTATACTAAACCAAAAATTAGAAAAGAGTGTAAAGATTGCCACGAGACTCAAGCATATATCGCATCTAAAGCAGATACTCACAAAGATAACACTTGTGCATCTTGCCACATGCCATTTATGATGAGTTGTGAGAATTTCTACGCTGTTCAGTTCCAAGACAACGCTGGCTTTGATACTCAAAGAAGATCTCACATCTGGAAGATCATGGTTGATCCAAAAGAGAAATCTCTAGTACCAGGCGATGCTGCTAAAGGTCCAAGAGATGCTAAAGATTGGCACTTTGAGAGAGATAAAAATGGCCATAACTACGTTGACTTGATGTGGGCTTGCGCTAGAACATCTTGGGCGGATAAAGATATGAAAGATACCAAAGGCTGCCATAGCCCAGTACTATCTGAGCTAAAACCAACACTTCACTTCAAAAACCAAAAACAAGTTTATGATGAAGTCATGGGATGGCAAACTCCAGTTAAGAATGAATTCTCTGAAGTTAAGATTGGTATTGAAGGACTTTACTCACTACTTGAGACTAAAAAACTTGATGCAAGTGATAAAGTAAGAGTTTATGAGCTTATCCAAAATGCTCAAGAGATCATCGATATGGTTGAAAAAGATGGTTCGTGGGGTATGCACGGATTTAAATTTACTAAACAAAAACTCGATGCATCAAAAGAGTATATAAAAGAAGCTCAAAGAATTTTGAATAAAAATTTATAGCATTTAGGGGCTAGTTTTAGCCCCTTTAATCTTAAGGGTTTGATATGAAAAATAAGGTTTTAAAATTTACGCTACTTCTTAGCTTAAGTGCTTCTGGTTTGCTTGCAAATGTAGATTCAAATGAGTCTTATGCTATGGGAGCAACAAGTGGTGGATATGTTTTAAAAGGGTTACTTGAACAAAAACAAATAGGCATTAGCTACGATGCTGAGGCCGTTATCAAAGGTTTTAGTGATGCACTAAAAGGAGAGCTAAAACTAAGCGATGATGAGATAGCAAAGCTACTAAACAAAAGAGCTGAAAATTTAGACAAGATAGTAAAAGAAAAAGAAGCCGCCATACTTAAAGAGAATTTAAAGCAGGGCAAGGCTTTTATGGATAAAAATGCAAAAAATAAAAATGTAAAAACGACAAAATCAAAATTGCAATATGAAATTTTAAAATCAAGCAAAAAGGGAGCGACTCCAAAACAAGAGAGTATCATCATAGCAAACTACAAAGCTAGCTTTATCGATGGTAAGGTCTTTGATGAGACAAAAGAGGCTCCAGCTCATCTTTCTATGCTAAATTTGATCCCAGGTCTTGAAGAGGGCTTAATGCTCATGAAAGAGGGCGATAAGTTTAAATTTGTTATCCCGCCAGAACTTGCGTACGGCGATAGCGGCATGGAGGGCATACCTGGAGGCGAGACTATTGTTTTTGAGATAGAGCTTGTTAAAGTCTTAAAGCCAGGTGAATTAGCCGAGGCTGCAAAGAAAATTCACGAAAAAGAACTAAATGAGGGCATCAAAAAGCCTCATTAAGATATAAAATGGAGTTAAAAATGCAAAATCAAAAAAATAGAAGAGCCTTTTTAAAAAGCATGGTAGTTGTGGCTGCTGGTGCTGGTGCGGCAAGTAGTGGTTTTGCTTTTAAGAGTGAAGAAAGTGTAAAAAAACCACACTTTGGTATGATATTTGACCAAAATAAATGTGTTGGCTGTACCGACTGTGAGATAGCTTGTAGAAAGGTAAATTTAGTCCCAAAAGGGCAGATGAGACTTTTTATAGAAGATAAGACTAATCCTAAAAATTTACTCGATAAAAGATTTGTAAGAGTGTCTTGTCAGCAGTGTGTCGATGCGCCTTGTGTAGCTGTTTGTCCAACCAAGGCTTGTCATAAAGACGAAAAAACTGGCATACAAACTACAAATATAGATGACTGCATCGCCTGTAAATACTGCATCGTAGCCTGTCCATATGATGTGAGATATATTGATAAGGTTACGCACTCAGCTCAAAGCTGTAACTTTTGCGTAGATACAAATTTAAAGGACGAAAAAGAGCCGGCCTGCGTAGAAGCTTGTAGATATGAAGCGATCGTCTTTGGTGATCTTAACGATGAAGATTCGCACATCAGTAAGCTACTAGCCGTAAAAGATAGCATAAGGCTAAGAGCAGAGCTTGGCACAAAACCAAGCCTTAGATATATTCCTAAAGTAAAAATGGGGGTGTAAGATGGATGGTGCATTAAATTTTACTGCAACATTTTCGCATGGAGTAGAGTGGGGCTGGCCGATCGCTGTTTATCTTTTGCTAGCTGGTATGAGTGGTGGAGCGCTAATCGCTGCCATACTTTTAAAACACTATAAAAAGCAAGAGAGCTTTAGTCCATTTTTCAAGGCTGCTTCGCTTTTAGCATTTGTTAGCATCATGCTCGGTATGGTTTGCTTGATAGCTGATCTTGAAAAGCCGCTTTTATTTTGGAAAATTTTGATTAATTATAATTTCACATCAGTTATGTCTATCGGTGTTGCTGGACTTTGTGTATTTATACCGCTTAGCTTTTTGATGTGCCTTTATGCATTTAATGATGAAATTTCAAATTTCTTAGCCAAAAGTTTAAAATCCTTTAGCGCTCTTTTTGCACTAATAATGAAAATTTTAATACCACTTTATCCATTTTTAAGTCGTATTTGTCTTATTTTTGCTGTAATAATTTGTGCTTATACTGGATTTTTGATCTCAGTTTTGATTAGATTTCCACTTTTAAACACAGCTGTGCTTCCAGCTTTATTTATAGCTTCAGGACTAAGTGCTGGCATAAGTGGCAGTAGCTTGGTTGCAGCAGCTTTATTTAAAGAAGATCCGCATTCAAGCGACCTTCATTCGCTTCATAGCATAGAATTTAGCGTTTTGGGAGCTGAAATTTTACTCATTTTAATGCTTTTTGTATCGCTTTTACTTGGTTCAAGTTATCAGCAAAATGCAGCTGTTGCTTTTTATAGTGGCGTTTGGGCAAATTTCTTTTGGCTTGGTGTTGTGCTAGTTGGCTTTATTGTGCCTTTTGTTTTAAATTTTGCATTTGGCAAAAAAGTAGCTAGCTTAAAATTTAGCTTTTATATCAGTTCATTAGCGGCTGTTATCGGTGTTTTACTGCTTAGGGTGTTTATACTTTATGCGGGACAAACTTATAGCATCTAAGGCAGAGGCGAGCGATGAGAATTTTAAATATCTACCGCTTGTCTTTGATATTATTATTTATTCTTGCTTTTGGTGCAGGACTTGCGACTTTTTTAGAAAATTTTTATGACACACAAACGGCCAGAGTGCTTGTTTACGAAGCGCTTTGGTACGAGTGTGTTATGTTTGCTTGCACTATTTGTTTAGCTATTAGCATCGTAAAAACCAAGATGTATAAAAAATTTGGCGCATTTTTGATACATCTTGCTTTTATCGTTATCTTCATCGGGGCTACGCTTACAAGGTATTTTGGCGAAGAGGGCGTTATACATCTTAGAGCTCTGCAAAGCTCAAATGTAATGCAAAGCGTCAAGCCTTATCTTAGGGTTGAAACGCTTGGAGAAAATTTTAGTTATCCACTAAAATTAAGCTTATTTGGTGAAAACGACTTTGAGTTTAAAAATTTTATAGACGGCAAGGAATTTATAATTAACTTGCTTGGATATAAAAAAGATGAGAAAAACGCTCCTGCTACGCTTAGTTTAGAGATAAGTTTTAACGGCGAAAAAAAGAGTATTAAACTAAAAGGCGGAGCTGGATATGAGCTGGAGCCTAGTGTGCTAAGTTTTGGTGGGCAAGAGGCGAAATTTTACTTTAGCTCAAAGGCCTTAAATTTACCATTTTCATTAAAGCTTGACGAGTTTATTTTAGAGCGATATGTGGGGCTAAATAGTCCATCATCTTATACAAGTAAAGTAAGTATCGCTGGCGGCAAGTACGACATCTCGCTAAATAATCCACTAACGATTGAAGGCTATAAAATTTTTCAGTCTTCATACGATCCTGATGAGCTTGGAAGCGCTTTTGAGATCAGCCGTGATCCTGGCAAAATCCCAACTTACATAGGATATTTTTTGCTTTGCGTTGGCTTTTTGGCAAATTTATTTAGCAAAAAGAGCCGATTTTTTAGGCTGCTAAATTTCATAAAAGGCTCTCAAATAGCATTTTTGGCTATTTTGCTTTTAAATGCTACTCCAAATTTTGCTAATGAAAATAATAAAAATTTAGAGGCACATGCAAGCAAATTTGCCAAAATTTTGACTCAAGCTGATAGCAGAATCGCTCCAGCTGGCTCTTACTCAAGAGCTGTGATAAGTAAAATTTCAACCAAAACTACGCTATTTGGGCTTAGCAGCGAGGAGCTAATGCTCTCTTTTGCCATCTCACCAAAAGAGTGGATGGATAAAAAGATAGTAAAGATCACGAGCAAGCGTGTGGGCGAGCTTCTTGGCGTTAGTGAGAAATTTGCTAGCTTTAATGACGTTTTTAACGAAAATGGCGAGTATAAGCTGGCTAAATTTGTAGAAGCTGCAAATGAAAAATCCGCCTCAAAAAGAGATAAATTTGATAATGACGTGATCAAATTTGATGAGAGACTAAATGTCTTATACCTTGCATTAAAGGGAGAAATTTTAAAATTTATCCCAGCTAAAAATGGTGATAAATTAACATGGCTAGGCGTAAATGAAGCCTTTGGCTCAAGTGAAATTTCAAGCGAGCTTAAAAGCGTTTTAGGCGCTTATATAGAAAATTTAAGCCTTTGTGTAAAAAATGGCGAGTGTACTGGGGCTGATAAGAGCTTGGAGAAAATTTCAAGCTATCAAAGAAGCACTCTAGGCTCCCTTGCGCCAAGCGAGGCAAAGGTGGAGCTTGAAGTGCTTTATAACCAAATGGAAATTTTTAAATTTCTTATATATTTTTACATGATCCTTGGGCTAGTTTCGCTCGCTCTTGGCTTTTATAGGCTATTTTCTGGAAAGAAATTTAGATTTGAAAAAGCGCTTAGCCTTGCATTTTATTTTGGCTTTGCGGTGCATTTGTTAAATTTAGCTCTTCGTGCTTATATCTCAGGGCATGCACCTTGGAGTGATGCCTATGAGAGCTTAGTGTATATCTCGCTTGCAAGTGTACTAGCTGGAGTTTTATTTTTTAAACATCAAAGCTTTGCTCTTGGAGCTGCTTCACTTTTTGCAAGTGTTAGTTTGCTTGTAGCTCATCTAAATTTTATAAATCCACAAATAACAAATCTAGTCCCAGTTTTAAAGTCATTTTGGCTTAGTGTGCATGTAAGTGTCATTACGGCAAGCTATGGCTTTTTAGGTTTTAGCTTTGTGCTCGGGCTTCTTGGGCTTCTTTTAATGGCTATAAAAAATCAAAAAAACGAGCAAAAGCTCAGCGAGCAGATAAGATACCTCGCCGCAACTAATGAGCTAAGCCTCATCATAGGACTTAGTTTGCTAACTATTGGAAATTTCCTTGGCGGCGTCTGGGCGAATGAGAGCTGGGGTAGATACTGGGGCTGGGATAGCAAAGAGAGCTGGTCGTACATTACGATAATTATTTATGCTATTGTGCTTCATTTAAGATTTATCCCAAGATTAAAAAATATTTTTACCTTTTTAGTAGCTAGCGTGCTCTCTTTTGGTTCAGTTATTTTTACCTATTTTGGTGTAAATTTCTATCTAAGCGGACTTCACTCATACGCAAATGGCGATGGATTTAGCGTTTCGAATTTGCTTTATTTGCTTTTAATGCTTTTAGCTTTGCTAATCGCCTTTGCTTATAGAGGTAAGGATATAAAAGAGATTTAGGAGATATGATGAAAAAGAGTTTAGTTTTATTGTTTGCTTGTTTGGGACTATTGAATGCTGGCTATATCAAAGAGGCTTTAAGCGCAAAAGACGATCACAATAAGCTAGCACAAATTTATGAAGATGCTTGTGATAAAGAGAAAAAGGCATCAGGCTGCTACAATCTAGCTGTGCTTTACAGCAGAGGTGATGGCAATGTCAAAAAGGACGAAGCAAAGGCAGCAATGCTTTATGAAAAAGCTTGTGATCAAAACTTCTCTATGGCTTGCAGCAACCTTGGCTACGTCTATGAAAAAGGCAAAGGTGTGGAAAAAGACCTAGCAAAAGCAGTTAAATTTTATGAAAAAGCATGTAGCGACAACGAGGGTTGCACGGAGCTTGGCTTGCTTTATGCAAATGGCACCGGCGTGACAAAGGATATTAAAAAGGCAAAAGAGCTTTATGAAAAGGCTTGCAAAGCAGGGGACGGCATAGGATGTAGTAACCTTGGCTATCTATACGCGCAGGGTGAAGGTGTCGAGAAAGACTATGCAAAAGCCAAAGTAAACTACGAAATGGCTTGCGCAAACGAAGCTGGCATAGGGTGTGATAATCTTGGCTTTTTATATGTATATGCACAAGGCGTTGATCAAAACCTCACAAAAGCCACAAAACTTTATGAGCAAGCGTGTATATATGGATATGAAAAGGGCTGCAATAATTACGCTATCATGCTAGCTGAAGGTAAAGGCGTAAAAGAAGACGTGGAGAAAGCACGTGAAATTTTTACTAGAAGCTGCAAAAATGGCTTAAAAGAAGCGTGCGAGAATTTAGAAATTTTAGGAAAGCATTGATGCTTGATAAAGTTAGCCCAGTGGCATTTAAAGCTTATAAATATAAAAATAAAAAATACTAAAGGAGATAATTATGATTTTACGTTCTATCTTGAGTTCAGCACTACTAGCAACCATACTTTTTAGTGCTTCTACAAATGAACAAGCCGTCAAAATGAAACCGATGTTTCAAAGCGTGGATCCTAGCAAGGCTACACTAGTAGGAAATGGCGAGGGCAAGGAGTACTGCGCCGTTTGTGGAATGAATTTGGTTAAATTTTATAAGACTAATCACGTATATAACGGCAAGCAAGTAGCATCACTTCACTGCTTATACGAGCTAACAGAAGGTAAGATCCCAAGCGACGCGCAGGTCGTCGATACTAAAAATCTAAATTTAATCGATGTAAATAAAGCTTTTTATGTCGTTGGTAGTAGTGTTAAAGGCACAATGACTAGAAATAGCAAATACGCCTTTTCAACCGAGGCTGACGCAAAAGAATTTCAAGCAGAAAATGGCGGTGAGATAATGAATTTTGCTAAAGCTTACGAGATCGCTGGACAAGACTTCGCAGGCGACAATAAGATGATCAAAGCTAAGCGTGAGGACGGCGTTTACGCGCATGGTAAGGAATTTTACGAGGCAAACTGCGACAAAACTGATCCAAAAAGCTTTAAGGCTATCTCTGAGCTAAAAGCTCATCTCAAAAAAGTATGCGACGCAAAAGAGGCCAGCAAAGCCCAAGAGTACGACAAGCACTTGCAAGCCGCTGCTCTTTATCTATGGGATGCTCCGGCAAATGTAGGCGCTAGCAACCAAGCTTCAAAAGCTAAACAAGAAATAAAAAAACCTGAGAGAATAGTCGTACCAAAAGGTGCAAGATGTGCGGTATGTGGCATGCTTGTCAAAAATTCTCCATGGGCAACACTCATCAAAGCAGATGGCAAGGATTATTATTTTGATGGTGTAAAGGATATGGCACAATTTTACTTTGTGGATGGCAAAATGAAAGATGCTTATGTGAGTGATTATTACACGCTAGAAAAGCTTGATGCAAAAGATGCGTTTTATGTTCACGGTTCAAACGTTTATGGACCAATGGGTGATGAGTTTATCCCATTTAAAGATGAAGCAAAGGCAGAGAGCTTTTTAAAAGATCATGCTGGCAAAGGTGTCATAAGATTTGACGAGATAAAGAACTTTATCGGTAAATAGTGTGAAATTTCTAGTTTTTTTGGCGTTATTTTTTGGACTTTCTTATACGCTTTTAGCAGCACACTATCTTTGCTTTGATCATAAAGCAAAGCAAGATGAGCTAAGAGAAATTTCTAAGATAACAAGAGCAAATGCTGCTTTTAGTTTTAACCAAAAGGGGCAAAAAGGCTTTGTCTATGATAGGTAAAAATTTTATAAACTATGCTGTGGTTCTACTTTTTAAAGATAGGAAGGATCACCTTTTTAGCTTTTGCCTCTTTGCACTCATTATTTTTGTGCTAAGCTCGGTACTTTTCATCTCTGGATCGATCCAGCATGATCTTATAAATTTAGTAAAAGATAGATCAAGTATCGTAGTGAGCGCATTTCGTGCTGGCAAAAATGATCTCATGCACCCTGGCTATATCTACGACATCTCGAAGATCGATGGAGTAAGTGATGTAAGGGGCGTAGTTGATGGGGAGTACTACTTCGTTCAAAAGCGCGTCTGGTTTCATCTATATGAAGATGATAGCTTAAAAGAGGATGAGATGATCGTAGGAGAAGGTGTAAAGGCAGCGATGAATGAGCTTTACTACGATGAGAGCTTTAATTTTCTAACTGAAGAGCGCATGATACCAGTAAAGATATTAAAGACCATGCCGGCACAAAGTGGTTTAATCTCAAATAACGCTATATTTTTGCATCCAAATACGCTAAGGGCTATCTTAAATTTAAAAGATGAAGAGTATACAAAGCTCTATGTTGAGGTGCCAAACACCGATGAAATCAGTGAAGTAGCTTTAAAGATAGAGAATTTATACCCAAATTCTTTCGCCCTTAGTATAGAAGATGAGGTGGCTAAGGTTAGGCACCTTTACTATTATAAGGGTGGAATTTTTATGAGCATTTACGTTAGTGTTATGCTTATATTCTTTGTCTTGCTTAAAAACCAAATTTCACTCGCCTATGGTAGTAAAAAGCGTGAAATAGCTATTTTAAGAAGCATTGGTTTTTGTATAAAAGATATTATATTTTTAAAATTTATACAAAATTTCATCGTGAGCGTTAGTGCTTTTTTACTCGGTGTTATGCTGGCTTATCTTTTTGTTTTTGTATTTAACGCTCCGCTTTTAAAAGGGATATTTTTAGGTGATGAGCTTTTAAATTTTACAAATTTCACGCCTATTTTAGAGTTTGACAAGCTCTTTTTGATCTTTGTTTTTGGTGTGATACCATTTTTGGCGTTTGTACTCATACCTTCATGGAGAGTAGCAAGTAGTGACATAAATGAGGGGCTAAAATGATAAATATAAGAGGTGTTAGCCTAGTTTATAACCAAAACAAACAAAATGAGTTTTGTGCTTTAAAAAATATAAATTTAGATATTAATGACGGCGAGCTAGTGATACTAAAAGGCATTAGTGGAAGCGGTAAAAGCACCTTGCTTTCGCTTATCGCCCTACTTCAAAAGCCAACTAGTGGAGAAATTTTGATAGATGGCACTAACATCGCAAAACTGCCTGATGCCTTTTGCTCTGAGCTTAGACACAAAAGGCTTGGACTTGTCTTTCAAAATTTTAACCTCATTGAGGGGTTAAGTGTATATGAAAATTTACTAGCTCCATTTGCTCTAACAAATTTCAAGGCAAATGTGCGAGACGAGATGATAAAAAAGGCTCTAAGCCTCGCAAATATCGCTCATAAAAAAGATGAGAACGTATCAAATTTAAGTGGTGGTGAGCGTCAAAGATGTGCGGTAGCTAGGGCTTTATCTATGGATGCTGACATCATCTTGGCTGATGAGCCAACGGCAAATTTAGATAGACAAAATGCATGTGCATTTTTAGGCTTGCTAGAGTCTTTTAAAGCTCTAAAAAAAAGTGTTATTGTCGCTACTCACGATAGCATTTTTGATGAGCTAAGTGCAACAGATAGGGTTGTCAGCTTACAAAATGGAGAGATAGTATGAGTGTCTTTTTATCAAACGCCGTTATTGCCTTTTTGTTAGCGGAGTTTGTGCTTTTAGTTTTGATGAGTATTTCGCTCTTTTATGTCGTTAGGATCGTGAGGTCGTGGGATTACAACGCACTAACATCGCTTCAATACTCGCTTGAAAAACAAAACTATCTTGTAAATACGATCTTACTTTTTTGCGTCTGTATCAAGATCGTATTGTTTATATTTTTTGCACTTTGCCTAAATGAGCTCTCTGATATTGTGCCTGGTGCTATGTGTTCAGCTGGCGTGATTGGCTCAAATAAATTTGGTGGTATATTGATGCTCACTAAAATTTTGCTGATCTTTGGGCTTGGTATCTGGCTGGTTATAAATAAGCTTGACTTGCAGGCTCTAAATTTCCCTTATCTAAAGAAAAAATACGCCATTTTTATCTGCCTTTTTGTCATGATACTACTTGAGCTTGGCATAGAAATTTCGTTCTTTTACAATATTCCACTAAAAGTGCCGGTCTTTTGCTGCTCTGTCACTTTTCAAGCCCCAAAGCTACCATTTGGCTATACAAATTTTGGCTTAGTAAGCGTATTTTATGTGCTATTTTTTGTTATTTTGGTGCTAAATTTTTTAAAGCAAAGTATGGCGAGCTTTGTGGCAAATTTGTTGTTTTTGGTGCTTAGCTACTATGCCATTACCTACTTTTTTGGCCTTTATGTTTACGAGCAGCCGAACCATAAATGCCCATACTGCATGCTAAAAAGTGACTATTTTTATGTTGGCTACCTCATCTGGGGCAGTTTATTTCTGGGCGTTTTTTACGGCCTTATGCCATATCTTGTTGAGATCATTACAAAGACAAACTACTCACACAAGCTTAAATTTTCATCGATCTGGCTAGGCGTTTGCGTGCTGATATGCTCGCTTTATGTACTCAAATACTATTTGCTAAGAGGATTTTTATTTTGATAAAACAAATTTTTTCTTTGTGTTTGTTAACTCTAGTCTTAGCCGTACTTGCCTATAATGCCGACATAAGTGATGATAAAATTTTAGTTTTAAATAATGGCAAATCAGAGCCGATCGAGCAACTTACGCCAAATAAATTTATATGTTATGAGAGCAGGACACTGATCGCTGATAACAACGACACAGCCCAAGCCATCATGCCAAACGGCGACATCTACTTTTTTAACGACATCACAAATTCTTTCATCTGGTATATGGCGCAAAAGAGCAAAGATAAGATCAAGTTATATGTCTATTCAAGAGATACGAATCGCTACATTCTAGCGCAAGATGCCTGGTACTCAAGGGTTGATATCACGCCGATGGGATACGGCATAGGGGCGTACGAGTTTCACACATATGGCATAAACGACAACTATTTTAAAGAGGTCTTACTATACGCAGCACGTGGTGAGACACTACTAAATCCATACATAAACATCTTGCTTTCAGAAAATAAGATATAAATTTATGTAGCTCTAAATTTGTTAGAGCTCGCTTGGTTGTTTTTGGTATTAAAAGCCTTATTTGTTTAGTTTTTTGTAAAATCGCATCCTTTTTGATCTTCCAAATCACATGCTTTGCCAAAATATTCTTTTGCAGTGCGGTATTTTGTCTTAACTCTTATTCGTTTTCATACAAAACTCCTAAATTAGAGCAACAATCAATATTTCCACTGTCATAAACATTTTGTTATTGTTTAGCCACTTTTTATCGTAGAACTTTTATCTAACTTCGAGTCTAAGCTCAGAAAGATCCTTACAAAAGATGGTAGCTAGTAAAATGAAGGATAAAAGAACAGCCTTTTTCATTTTTTCTTTATTTTTGTAAATTTTTAAATAAATTTGTAGTTATTTTTGTTTGACTTGCCTCCTTTTTAGAGAAAGCAAGCCAAATTTAGTATCTAACGTTATTAACTTTTAAAAAGTCTCTTAGGTCTTCATATTCGCTATTTTCGAAGTAGCGCCATTTGCCAGGCTTTAGCATATCAAGACTAACACGCCCAAAACTAACCCTTTTTAGATCCATCACTTCAAGGTCAAAGTAGCCAAAGAAGCGGCGTAGCTCCCTGTTTTGCCCCTCGTTGATGATGACCTTTAGTTTTGTATAGCCGCCGCTTGAGCCAAAGACTTTATAGGCTAGAAATGGCTTAAATTCCATTGATTTTATAGTGGTTTTTGCGTGAGCGCCTTTGGTGGCGTCCTTGGCAAAAAAGCCATTTGTCATCGCCTCAATTACCTCTTTTGTCACTTCGCCTTTTACTTTTAGATAGTATTCGCGCTCTAAGTCGCTATTCATCAAAGCTGTGGCGATTGCTGGAGCGTCAGTTAGTAAAAGTAGCCCCTCACTTGCATAGTCTAAGCGCCCTACGCTAACAAATTTTGCAAATTTCTTATCTAGCGTGTCATAGATCGTCTTTCGTCCGCGGTCATCTTTTTTGCTAACTAGTTCACCCTTTTGTTTATGATAGACGATAACAGTAAATACCTTTTTTAGCTTTATCAAACGACCATTTATACGCACTTTATCATCTTCATCCACGCTTGTGGCAAGGTCGCTAACCACTCGTCCTGCTATGCTAACCTTACCAGCTTTTATCAGCTCATCTGCCTCACGGCGTGAGTAGTTTGTGTTATGTGAGATAAATTTATTTAGTCTTGTTTTTTTCATTTTATAGTCCTAAATTTGCAAGGTCATGGATGTGTAAAACGCCCGCGGGCACGCCATTTTCTACAACGGCTAGAAGCTGAATTTTATACTTTTCTATCAAGGCTAATGCATCCACAGCTAACATTTCCTTGTCGTTTATCTCTTTTGGATGCAATGTTGCAAATTTCATCGCTGGCTCGTCTAGATCAAAGTCTTCTCGCATAAGTGCACGTCTAAGATCGCCGTCACTTAAAATAGCATCTAATACACCATCTTTATTGACGATTAGGACCGTGCCAAGTTTACCGTGTGTCATAGTATCGATTGCACTTTTTAGGCTTGCATTCCAGCGAACTATCGGTAAATTTTCGCTTCTCATCACATCTTTGACCTTTAAAAATAGCCTCTTACCAAGGCTGCCACCTGGATGAAAATTTGCAAAGTCCTCTTTTTTAAAGCCTCGCCTTTGCATCAAACAAACAGCCAACGCATCGCCAAGAGCTAACGTTAGTGTAGTTGATGCTGTTGGAGCGGCATTTAGTGGGCAGGCCTCTTTCTCTACATCTATGCCAATAAATGCATCGCTAAATTTACCAAGCGAGCTTGTTTTACTTCTTGCCATTGCGACGGTCTTTACGCCAAAGCGCTTTACGTGAGGTAAAATTTTGATAAGCTCATCGCTTTCGCCACTAAAGCTAATGGCTAACAAAACATCATCCTTTTCTATCATACCAAGGTCACCATGCATAGCCTCTGTTGGATGCAAGAAAAAGCTTGGCGTACCAGTACTTGCAAGCGTAGCGGCGATCTTTGCGCCTACATGACCGCTCTTGCCTACGCCTGTTACTATGACCTTGCCTTTTGTATTAAATATCAAATTTACAGCATCTTCTATCTCTACGCTTTTAGCATGTCTTAAAAGCTCGTTTGCTTCTATCTTTAAAACTTCGGCTGCGATTTGGTTGATTGTTTGCATAAATTTCCCTTACATTAGATAGATGATCGGCACGATAGTTGGGTACTTTTTGACCTTTCTAAAGATATGCTTTCTGATCACTTGACGCACTTGTGACTCGAGCAGTCTGCCATCTTTTAAAAGCTCCTCTTTGACGTTGCTTAAAAACTGCGTCAAAATTTCTTGCATCTCTTTGCTAAACTCCGCATCTTGTTTATTGCCCACAAGGCCGTAGCTAATGACACGAGGCTTGTTTATAAGCTTTGCGCCATGACGTGAAATTTGAGCGATTATCATGACGACACCTGCTTCGGCAAGGTTTTGTCTATCGATGACGACATCGTCTGAGATTTGTTTATTTATTTGATTGTCTATGAAGACTTTGCCGGTTTTTACCGTTTTTAAACGTTTTAAGTATTTTTGACAGATCTCCATTTGATCGCCATCGCTCATTAGATAGATGTTTCTCTCGTCTACGCCGCAGCTTATAGCTGTCTCTTTGTGTTTTGCGATGTGATTGTACTCGCCGTGAACCGGGAGGAAAAATTTAGGCTTTATTAGACGTAGCATCAGCTTTTGCTCTTCTTGTGCTGCGTGACCGCTCACGTGTATCTCGCTAAAGTCTTGATAAGCGACGCTTGCACCTGATTTTATTAGGAAATTTAATACAGTTGAGATACTGCTTTCATTACCAGGGATCGCCTTTGAGCTGATTATTATCTGATCGGTTGGCTTTATTTTGATGTATTTGTGTTCATCAGTAGCCATTCGGTACAGCGCGCTCATAGTCTCACCCTGAGAGCCTGTGGTAACGATCAGAACCTCGTTATCTTTAAATTTGCCAACCTCGTTTGCATCGATAAAAATTTTCTTATCAAGCTTGATATAGCCAAGCTCCATTGCAGTATACAAATTTCTCTCCATTGATCTACCGATGACACAGACTTTGCGGTTGTATTTTAGCCCCCACTCGATCGCCTGATAGACGCGGTGGATGTTTGAGCTAAACGTACTCATTATCACGCGGCCTTTGGCCTTTGAGAATATCGCATCAAAGGTCTTGCCAACACTGCTTTCGCTTTTGGTAAATCCTTCGCGGTAGCTGTTCGTGCTATCGCTCATTAGACATAATACACCTCTTTCACCGTAGTATGCAAGTCTACCAAGATCTGTCGGATAGCCATCTATCGGCGTGTGGTCAATCTTAAAGTCACCCGTATGGATGATGGTGCCTGCCTTTGTCGTGATCGCAAGTGCGCTAGCGTCGATGATGGAGTGGGTGATATGTATCCACTCGACCTCAAAGTCGCCTATTAGATATGGCTTTCTTTTCTCGACAGAACGGAAAAGTGAGCGCTCCTGCTTTAAGCCGTGCTCTTCAAATTTGTTATTTATCATACCAAGTGGCAAAGGTGTGGCGTAAATCGGAAATTTAAACTCTTTGTAAAAATATGGTACTGCGCCGATGTGATCCTCGTGCGCGTGAGTGATAATGACGCCTTTTATCTTGTCTTTTATTTTTCTAACATAGTCAAAGTCAGGGATTAGTATATCCACGCCGTGCATGCTCTCGCTTGGAAAGCTCATTCCGATATCAACGATGATGGCGCTAGTTTCGGTTTCAAAGATAGTCATATTTCCGCCGATCTCGCCAAGACCACCAAGTGGAGTTATGCGAATTTTATGCTCACTTGAGTTTAGATACTTCATCGGCTCCAGACGAAGCTCGTGAACGGCCTTGTTTGCCACCATTGCACTTGCGATATCTTGCTGCCATTGTTCATTGCCGTTTAGTTTAGCTGGTAAATTTTTCTTTGGCTTTTTAGCCTTTTTTGGTTTATCTTTTTGTTCTTGTGTTTTGGTTTTTGTTTCTTGTGATTCTTGTTTTTGCTCTTTTGGCTTATTATTTTCGCCATTTTTGTTTTGATTTTTGTTATTTCTTGGCTTTTTTGGGCGAGGATTTTGACTCTTTGGCTCGGTGTGTGCTTCATTTTCAGCCTGCTCTGCTGCAAAGAAGTTATCTATTACACTTTTGCTTGCTAGTGAAGCTTGCTCGGTAGTTTCGCCTTCTTGTTTTGGTTTATTTTTTGGTCTAAATCTTCGTCTTTTGTTGTTTTTACTTTGGTTAGTTACAACTTTCTCTTCGTTTTTGTCGTTCATTATCTTCCTTTAATCTTTCAAATACTTTTAGATAAGAATCGACATCTAGCTCATGTGGACGTAAATTTTTAGCTAAGCCTAGATCTTCAAAAATTTCTTCTAACGCTTTTTTGTCGAAATTTATGGATAAATTTTTCAAAAGCGTCTTTCTTGGGGAAGCAAACGTAGCTCTTAAAAATGCTTTAAAAGCCTCGTATTGTTTTGCATCTTTGAAAATCCCGTCTTTGCCAAAAATCTTTTTTGTTTTTTGTAGTTTGATGACTGAAGATGTGACCTTTGGGGGTGGATTAAAAAGCTTTGCATCCACGTCAAACAAAAGCTCACACCTGCCTTGAAGTGAAGCGAGGATCGATAAAGAGCTAAATTCTTTATCCTTGCTCTTTGCACTAAATTTAAGAGCAACCTCTTTTTGTATCATCACGATAAGCCCAAGGCATTTTTCGTCATCTATCGCATTTAGGATCATCTTCGTAGCAACGTAATAGGGCAAATTTGCGACCAAAAAGTAGTTTTTGCTACTTAGTCCGCCCTCTTGCTGCCACTGCTCTAAAGCATCTTTACAAAAAAGTTTTAATTGTCCATTTTGGATCTCATTTGCAAATTTGACCTTTAAAATTTGAAACAGCTCACAATCTATCTCAAAACAGGTCGTCTTGTAAATTTGCAAAAGTCTAAATGTCAAATCACCTAAGCCAGGCCCAATCTCAACGACGTTTGCTACGTCATTGGGTATCGCTTGGATGATCTTATCTAGTGTCGCTTTGTCCTGTAAAAAATTCTGTCCAAAGTGCTTTTTTGCCTTTATCATAGCCGCGATATTAGCCAAAAATTACTTATACAATGATTACAAGTTTAGTTTAATCATATATAAAATGGATTATAATCACTAAACAATAACGAAATAGGGCATAAATTTGAGCAAAGCAAATACCTTAAAATACTTTTTATTATCACAATATTTAGAGCCAAAAACCTTAGACGAGCCGAAAAAGACAAATACCAAATTTAAAAAATCAATGGACCTTGAGATCGCAAATTTTGATGAGAAATTTGTCCAAATTTTAAGAGCGTTTGATAGGCCGCTTTTAAAAAATGGTGTAGAAATTTCAATTTATGGCGGCATTTTTGAGACGGACTTGCTTGCCCTTGCGATATCAAAGTTAGCAAATGTGAAATTTGAAAAAGAGCAAATTTTGGATGAGCTGCGATCTGAGCAAACGAGCTTTGATAAGGCATTTTGCTATAAATTTAAGCTTACTGGTGATTTGGTATTTTGTAAAGATGATCAAAATTTTGCTTTAAAAGATATAAATTTAGATGATGATTTAACTCCGTTTTTTACACCAAACTCGTCTGATGATCTTTTCATCTCAACAGCTCCTTGGGCAATGGCTCGCCTAAATCATCTAAAAGAGATAAGCCAAAGTGACTTTAGCAAAGAATGCGAGCACATAAAAGATAAGCTATCTATCTATAAAGAAAAAATGGAATTTGGCAAATATATAAAGCTTATAAACGATGAGCTAAAAAGTGCACTTAAAACACCATTTTGTAATGGTTTCTTAAGGCTTGAGATAAAGATCATAAATCCAAATTTTAAAGAAAACGACAGCCTTTTAAATAGCTTTTTCATAGATGATATAAATTTGCTTATAAAATTTTACGAGTCAGGCAGGACGCACGAGCTAACGGATCAGTTTTTGGACGAGGGCAGTGAGAATAAATTCGAAAGACTTGATGTAAGAGATGAGCAAAATAAAAGGCTTGTTAGAGATTTTTTTAAAGCAGAAGAGTATCCAAGATCAGCCTTTGCTAGCGACTTTGCTTTAAATTTTTCACAGCAAATTGCCGTTAATAACATCATTAAAAAATTTAAAGAAAAAAGTGGTGGAATTTATAGCGTAAATGGTGCTCCAGGCACTGGTAAAACAACACTTTTAAAAGATGTAATGGCTGAAGTTGTTACGCTTAGAGCGATGAAGCTCACACAAATGAGTAGACATGATATCTTTGCACCAGTTCGAGATAGTAGCGATAAGGTGCTTTATTTTACTCTAAATAAAGAACTTCAGGGCTACGAGATGGTTGTTAGCTCTTGCAATAACGGTGCGGTTGAAATTTTAAGTAAAGAGCTTAGCCAACTAAAAAGTATCGGTAGTTACGCAGGCGAGATTGATTATTTTAAATTTATAGCTACAAGGCTTCTCTCGGCCGATGAAAAGACAAATTTTGGAGAAAAATCTTTTATCTCAAAACCTGCATGGGGGCTTTTTTGCATACCTCTTGGCTCAAAGCAAAATAAGTCAAATTTTGTTTTTAACGCGATTAATGGCGTAAAGATCGAAAAAACACATAGTCAGTTTGAAGATATTTCAAAAGAATTTAAAGAATTTATAGAGCAAGATGGTTTTTTGATGGGGCTTGGTAAGTATTTGGCTACCGGCGAAGGAGTTGATGATTTTGATACGGCAAAGGAGAAATTTAATCAAGCTCTACATGAAGTAAATCTACTTTTTAGTGAGATCAGGATCAAAGAAGAGGAGCTAAAAAGTATAAATAGTGAGCTTATAAATATCGATAAAAGACTTGAAAACTATAATTCAGCAAAGCAAATAGACGAGCTTTTAAAGCCACTAATAGATGAGCTGGATTTGAGCAAAAATGAACTAGAACAAAAGGTGGCTGAAGCTAACGAGCTAACAAGGCTTATTGGTCAAAATGAAATTTTACAAGAGTATTTAAGTGCGCCTATAAAGCCATCATTTTTTATTTTCCAGCAAATTTTAAAGACGCAAGCTTTTGAAAAATATAACAATGAAGCGCAAAAAGTTAGTGAGATAAATCGCCAAATAGCTGAGCAAAATTTGAAAGCAAGCAAGCAAAATAGTGAAAACAAAGAGAAGAGTGAAGTAAAATTAAACGAACTAAAAGCTCAAATAACTCAGCTTGAAGAGAAAATTTTAGAACTTAACACCAAGATAGACTATCTCAACAAGCTTAATGGTGACTTTGTTAGACGTCAAAAATTAATTGGCAGAAGTGAAGAACTTGATAGCTTTTTAAATGGTACTTTTAATCAGAGTAATGAAGAAATACAAAAGAGCATGCCATTTATGATGGAACGTGATCTTGATGAGAAATCCCACAAGACGAAGCTTTTTAATGCAAGAATCAAGCTTTTTAAAGAAGCACTTAATCTGCATAAAGCTACTATCTTTGCTTGCAAAGAAGCTGTTAGAACAAATTTACGAGCTCTTAGTATTATATTTAATGATGAAAAAATGGCTGAGAAAAACGGGATTGAGGCTAAAGATAGACGTGAAATAATAAAAGGATTATTTTTACTAACGCCAGTTGTTAGTTCTACTTTCGCATCTTTTAATAATACCTTTAAAGAGCTACTAAATGGTGATATAGGCTTGCTCTTAATAGATGAGGCAGGGCAGGCAAATTTAACTAACGCATTAGGTGCACTACTTCGCTCAAAGATGGCTGTTGTAGTTGGTGATCCACTTCAACTTGAGCCTGTTACAACATTACCACCAGCTTTAAATAACGCTATTTTACGCTACTGCGATGCAAAGGATGAGTTTAATCTACTAAAATCATCAGTTCAACTTCGAGCCGATAAAGTACAAAATATTGGTACATATATAAAAGGAGAGGGTAAGTCCATTTGGGTTGGTTCGCCACTTATCATTAATAGAAGGTGCGCCGATCCTATGTTTAAAATTTCAAACGAAACAACATATGATGATATGATGATACTTGGCAGAAGTAGTGAAAGTAAACTTAGTGATCCTAATATCAAAACAGAATGGATTGATGTTAGTAGTGATGAATGGATAGGTAATTATAATAAAGCCGAAGGTATGATCGTTAAAGAGCTTTTAGATGGTAAGCTAGCCAAGCTAAAAGATAGTGTTAAAATAATAACACCTTTTAAAGATGTTTGTAAAAATTTAAAAGGGGCTGGTACCATTCACACCATGCAAGGCAAAGAAGCTGATGTTGTTATCTTTGTCCTTGGCGGTGCTACAAAAGGTGCTAGAGCATGGGCTGCTAGTACGCCAAATTTACTAAATGTAGCACTAACAAGAGCAAAAGAGGTTGTTTATATAGTTGGCAACCGAGAAAATTGGTCTAATTTGCCATATTTTGAGGTAGCAGCTAGAAAAATAGATAAAGGACAGATTTGAATCATTTTGCAAAACGTATAATCCCATGCCTTGATGTAAAAGATGGCAGAGTTGTAAAAGGTGTAAATTTCGTAGGACTTGTTGATGCTGGAGATCCTGTCGAGATAGCTAAAAGATACAATGACGAGGGCGCTGATGAACTTTGCTTTTTAGATATCACTGCCTCTCATCTTGGGCGTGATACGATAGTTGATGTAGTAAAAAAGGTTGCAAGTAAGCTTTTTATCCCACTAACAGTTGGCGGCGGTATACGCACGTTAGATGATATATCACGGCTTTTAAATGCTGGCTGCGATAAAGTAAGCTTAAATTCATCAGCTATACAAGATCCAAATTTGATTGATGAAGCAGCTAAGAAATTTGGCTCGCAATGTGTTGTAGTAGCGATTGATGCTAAAAAGATCGAAAATGGCTATAGTGTTTTTATAAATGGTGGCAGGATCGATACCAAAAAAGATACCTTTGCTTGGGCAAAAGAGGTTGAGTCACGCGGAGCGGGGGAGATATTGCTAACGTCCATGGATAACGATGGCGTCAAACAAGGCTTTAATCTTGAGTTAACAAAGATATTTAGTACGCTTTCTATACCAACTATCGCAAGTGGTGGTGCAGGTAAGATGGAGCACTTTAAAGAGGCTTTTGAGGCCGGGGCTGACGCGTGTTTGGCTGCTTCGATATTTCACTTTGGTGAAATTGAGATAAAAAAACTAAAAGAGTATCTCAAGGCAAATGGCGTTGAGGTTAGGCTCTGATGTTAGTTATCTCTGCTGGAAAAAATGAAATTTTTGACTTTGCTTTGCCAATGGGTGTGGGACTAGTTGATATGGCGATAAATTTGACAAAATTTTTACAGAAACGAGCATGTATTGGAGCGGATGGAAAGAGTATAAATTTAAAAAATATCGATCCGCACTATCTTGCAAAGATCGAAGCTAAATTTGCAAACTCATCAAATCCAGAGCTACAAAATCTAAGCCAAAATTTATCAAAAAATCCTGAACAAAATTTGTATCAGATGCCAGAAAAAATAGTTTTCGTTGGCTCGGCAGGTCTTTATAAAAATGGTGAAATTTTGCAAATTTATGAAAGCTCAGTTGGGGCAAATGTCGAAATTTCCAGCGTAGAAAATAGATCTTATTCACCGATTGAGTATGAAATTTCTTCTATCGTTTCACGTGAAACTATCAAAACAAATTCATCAAATTTCATAACTACAGACAAAAATTTGGCTCATAAGATGTTTGAAAAGGGTTATTTTTTAGAAAATATGGAGTTTTTTTCTGTTCTAAAAGTAGCTCAAATTTTTAAAATTCCAGCTTATGGAATTTTCGTAGCGACAAATTTTTGTGATAAAAATGCACATGCTGATTTTATAAAAAATCACGCAGAGGCCAAGAAAATTCTAACAAAATATATAAAGGAAAATATGTGATAAATTTGCTTGATCTTAGTATCGGTGAGCTAAAAGAGTTAGTTTCTCCACCATTTAGAGCAACACAAATCTACGAGTGGATATATAAAAAAAATGCAACCGAATTTAGCCAAATGCTAAATTTACCTAAAGATATGCGTCAAGATCTGGCTGAAAAATTTTATATCGATCCTTTAAAATGTGTAAAATTTGAGCAAAGTAGTGATGGTTCGATCAAGTATCTTTTTGAGCTAAAAGATGGGCTAAAGATAGAGAGTGTCTTACTCCCGATGAAAGAGGAGATTAGTGATGAGAATGGAAAGATTAGTCGCCATGCTCGTTATACAGTTTGTGTTAGCTCACAGGTTGGCTGTAAAATGGGATGTGCTTTTTGTCTAACAGCAAAGGGCGGGCTTGTTAGAAATTTGACTGCAGGCGAGATTGTGGGGCAAATTTTATGGATAAAAAGAGAGAATAAGATACCTTATGAAAGACGCATAAATGTCGTTTATATGGGTATGGGTGAGCCACTTGATAATCTTGCTAACGTTAGTAAAGCGATCAAAATTTTAGCACTTAACGAGGGTCTAGCCATATCTCCGCGTCGTCAAACCGTTTCAACTAGCGGACTTGGCAGCCAGATAAAAAAGCTTGGCGAGATGGATCTTGGTGTGTTATTGGCCATATCGCTTCATGCTGTTACTAATGAGCTTAGAAGCCGTCTGATGCCGATAAATAAGGCGTATAATATCGAGGCTGTTATGGATGCTGTTAGGGGATTCCCTATCGATATGCGCAAACGCGTGATGTTTGAATACCTTGTTATCAAAGATCTAAATGACAGCGTTAGTGATGCAAAAAAGCTGGTAAAACTACTGCATGGTATCAAGGCAAAGGTAAATTTGATCTATTTTAACCCGCATGAAGGCAGTGAATTTGGACGACCCGAGCTTACCAGCATGCTAAAATTTCAAGAATATCTAAGAGATCACGGCGTTACTTGTACGATCAGACAGAGTAAAGGACTTGATATAAGTGCAGCTTGTGGACAGTTAAAACAACGCAACGAAAATGCAAAATTTAAAACCATTCCCAGTGATAAAAATTTAAAAAGACAGTCGCTTGAAAATAATAGTAAAGCCAGTGTGAGTTAGAATGAGTGCACTTGATATAGCCGAAATAGTCTTTGTTGCTATTGTGGTTTTACTCGGATTAGGGCTTATTTTAAAAGTTTTAAAAGATGAAAAAGATAGGCATAAATTCTAAGCCTTAATATTAAGAAAAAATATAGCTCTCATAAAGAAATAAAGTGGAGCATTAATTACATAAACTACAAAATTATTATTGTGGTATCTAAAAGTGAAAAACTTTGGCAAAACGTAGGTAAGGGTTTATGAGAAATAGAAATTTATTAAAAAATTTTGGACTAAAGTAAACTCTCTTTTGCAAATCTATAAAACTCGCTTTCAGCGTCAAATTTGCTTTTTATGTTATAAAAAATTTCATCAAATTTAAAAGAAATTTCATCTGAGTGGAGCAAGAGCCTTTTTGCTCCAGTTAAATTTATCCGTTCACGCTCGCTCATCTCTTTATCTAAAATTTTCTCGATCTGTGGACGTGACAAACCATAAAGTGGTTCGCCAAGTATCTTGTGTTTCACATGAAACAAATGTAAGCGAATCTGATGCTGCCTGCCAGTGAGTGGGATAGCCTGAACCAAAGTTGCATCGATATCGTCAAAATATCTAATCGGCAAAATTTTAGTCACAGCACTCTTACCGTTCTCACAAATTTGCATTCGCATTTTCACATCGTCGTAGTTGTTTGCTAGATCCATTTTGGCATCGATCGTAAATTCTCGTTCGATCTTGCCTTGTACCATCGCGACGTAGCTTTTAAAAACCTCTCTGTCTTCAAAAATTTTCTTTAGTCTAATCGTAGAATTTCTGTCTTTTCCAACGACTATCACGCCACTCGTCTCAAAGTCCAGCCTATGAGCCACGCTCGCATCTCGTCCAAAAAGCGTGTAAATTTCATCATTTAGTGAGTACTCACAGTGTCTGCCATTTGGGTGGCTTAGCACTCCACTTGGCTTATCAAATACGGCAAAGCTCTCACACTCAAAGATCGGCTTAAGTCCCTTTGGCTCAGCCTCATAGTCGATCAAAAAAATATCGCCACTCAAAATGGCATTTTTCTCACTCACGACACTGCCGCCACATATCAGCCTACCTTTATCTATTAGTCGTTGCGCCTCTCTCATACTAAAGCCAGTTTTCATTAAAATTTCATACGCTTTTTGTTTGTTTGCAGTGGCAATAAATTTATTTACGTATGGCAAGGTAATCCTTTTAAAAATGAGTGAGCTATCTTAAGCACAAATTTATAAGTATATAACCGACATTTCAGCACGGATTTTATATAATCCAAACTTAAATTTTATAAAATTATACGATGTGATTTTTGGCTTTCAAGGCTAAAATTTACTTTTATGATAAAGAAAAACTAATACAAAAAGGTTCAACAATGGTCGAAAGATACTCACGCAAAGAGATGGCTGATAAGTGGAGTATGCAAGCAAAATACGATGCTTGGCTCAAGGTAGAAAAAGCTGCCGTTAAAGCTTGGAATAAGCTTGGCTTCATAAGCGACAGCGACTGCGAGAAAATTTGCAAAAATGCTAAATTTGAAGTGGCTCGCATTGACGAGATAGAAAAGACAACAAAGCACGACGTGATAGCATTTTTAACAAGCGTCAGCGAGAGCCTTGGCGATGAGAGCAGATTCGTGCATTATGGCATGACCTCAAGCGACTGCATCGACACAGCTGTCGCACTTCAGATGAAAGAGAGTCTAGAGCTCATCATTAGCGACGTAGAGGAGTTTATGCAGGCGGTCAAAGATAGGGCAAACGAGCACAAGCACACGCTTATGGTCGGCAGAAGCCACGGCATCCACGGCGAGCCGATAACCTTTGGCCTTGTGCTTGCCATCTGGTACGATGAGATTGCAAGGGCGCTAAAGCTCATCAAAGATGCAAAAGATACGATCAGTTACGGCAAGCTCTCAGGTGCTATGGGAAATTTAGCTCATGCTCCGATGGAATTTGAAGAGCTAACGTGCGAGGAGCTAGGTCTTAAAGCTGCCCCAGCGTCAAATCAAGTGATCCAGCGTGACCGCTACGCACATGTGGTGAGCGCCATCGCAGTTCTAGCCTCTACTTGCGAAAAGATCGCAGTCGCCATTAGACATTACCAAAGGACTGAGGTTTATGAGGTTGAGGAGTATTTTAGCCCAGGACAAAAGGGCTCAAGCGCTATGCCACACAAACGCAATCCAGTCCTTAGCGAAAACATCACCGGCCTTTGCAGGGTGCTGCGCTCATACGTCACACCAGCGCTAGAAAATGTCGCCCTTTGGCACGAGCGCGACATCAGCCATAGCTCGGTTGAGAGATTTATCCTACCAGATATGTTTATCACAGCTGATTTTATGCTGGTTCGTATCAAAAATTTGATAGCAAATTTAGTCGTATATCCAGAAAATATGATGAAAAATTTAAATTTAACGGGCGGTTTAGTCTTTTCACAGCGCGTGCTTTTACAACTGCCTCAGCGTGGAATTTCTAGAGAGGACGCCTACAAGATCGTTCAGCGCAATGCTATGAAGGTCTGGGCAGACTTGCAAGAGGGCAAAAAAGCGATCGACGAGCAAGGTCACAGCCTATTTTTACAAAATTTGCTAAACGACGAGGACCTAACTAAAAGCCTTAGCAAAGATGAGATCAAAGAGTGCTTTGACTACAACTACTACACCAAAAACGTAGATAAAATTTTCGCCAGAGTCTTTGGCAAGTAATTTAAATGCAAGAAGCAAATTTATGCTTCTTGCTTCAAAATATCACTTCAAAAATTTTTACAATCATTTTAAAATAAGATCAAATTTTTTAATTTTTAAAAATAAAATATTATTTTTTGAGTCAAATTTTATATCTAAAATCACTTTTTTAACAAAGAGAGTTTTTATCTCCTTTTGGATAAAATCCCAAATTAAAATTTAACATGGAGAGATATTTTTGAAAGTTATAAAACGTAATGGCAGAACAGAAGAGCTTGATATAAGTAAGATTAAAAAATACACAAACGAAGCGGTCCTTGGACTAAGCAACGTAAGCCTTAGCGAGCTTGAAGTAGATGCGAAAATCCAGTTTAGAGATATGATAACGACTGAGGAAATTCAGCAAACTCTTATAAAAACAGCAGTTGATAAGATCGACATCGACCGCCCAAACTGGACATTTGTTGCTGCAAGGCTATTTTTATACGACCTTTATCACAAAGTATCTGGCTTTAACGGCTACAACCACCTAAAAGACTATCTCGTAAAGGGCGAAAAAGTAGGCCGTATCATCCCTGGACTAAAAGAGAAGTATGATCTTGAGGATCTAAACGCCTACATTAAGCCCGAGCGCGACCTTCAGTTTGCATACCTTGGTATCAAGACGCTTTATGATCGCTATCTTATCAAAGATAAGAGCGGCATGCCGATCGAACTGCCACAGCACATGTTTATGGCGATCGCGATGTTTCTTGCGCAAAACGAGCTAGATAGCCAAGGCTGGGCCAAGAAATTTTATGACCTTATCTCTAAATTTGAAGTGATGCTAGCCACGCCAACACTCTCAAACGCAAGGACTACACGCCACCAGCTAAGCAGCTGTTACGTAGGCAGTACGCCTGATAATATCGAAGGAATTTTTGATAGCTACAAAGAGATGGCGCTACTTTCAAAATTTGGCGGCGGTATCGGCTGGGACTGGAGCAAGGTGCGTGCGATGGGTGGCAGTATTGACGGACACAAAAACGCAGCTGGCGGTATCATTCCATTTTTAAAAGTGACAAATGACATCGCAGTGGCGGTCGATCAGCTAGGCACTAGAAAGGGTGCGATCGCTGTTTATATCGAGCCTTGGCATATGGACGTGAGCGATTTTCTCGATCTTCGTAAAAACTCAGGCGAAGAAAGACGTCGTGCACACGAGCTTTTCCCTGCGCTTTGGATAAACGACCTATTTATGAAGCGTGTTAAAGAAAATGGCCGCTGGAGCCTCTTTGACCCAGCTCAAGTAAGCGATCTTTGCGACCTTTATGGTGAGGAGTTTGAGAAGAGATATTTAGAGTATGAAAACGACGAAAATATCCAGAAAAACACCATCCTTGCAAAAGAGCTTTGGAAGAAAATTTTAACTAGCTATTTTGAAACTGGCATGCCATTTTTGTGCTTTAAAGACAATGCCAACAAAGCAAATCCAAATGACCACGAGGGCATCATCAGAAGCTCAAATTTATGCACCGAAATTTTCCAAAACACAGCGCCAAACTACTATAAGATCAAGATCACTTATGAAGATGGCGGTGAGGAGCTATTTGACGAAGAAGAAGACGTCACTGTAGATAGTGGCATAACTAAAAAAGCCAAAAAGCTTAGTGCGCTTGATAGCCTAAAAGGCAAGCAAATTTTCATCGTAGAAAAAGAGAGCATCGAGGGCAAAACTGCAGTTTGCAACCTTGCAAGTATAAATTTAAGTAAGATAAATAGCAAAGAGGACATCGAGCGTGTCGTGCCGATAGCCATTAGGATGCTTGATAATGTTATAGATCTCAATTTCTACCCACACAAAAAGGTAAAGCACACAAACCTAGCTTCTCGCTCGATCGGCCTTGGTGTCATGGGTGAGGCGCAAATGCTAGCCGAGAAAAACGTAAAATGGGGCAGCTATGAGCATTTGGCGCTGATAGACAGCATAATGGAAAACATAAGCTACAACGCGATCTACGCTAGTTCAAATTTAGCCGTAGAAAAGGGCGTCTATCCAAAATTTGAAGGCTCAAAATGGAGTAAAGGCATCATGCCGATAGACACTGCAAACGAGAGTGCAAAAGCTCTTTTAAACGACAAAGGCGGGCTATTTGACGAAAATATCTGCGACTGGGACAAGCTAAGAGAAAAGGTTAAGCGTGATGGTATGAGAAACGGCTACCTAATGGCGATTGCTCCAACTAGCTCGATCTCGATCCTCGTTGGCACCACTCAGACCATCGAGCCAGTCTATAAACGCAAGTGGTTTGAGCACAACCTAAGCGGCATGATCCCAAATGTCGTGCCAAATTTGAGCCCTGACACTTGGCAGTTTTACACACCAGCTTACGAGCTTGATCAAAGAATTCTTATAAAAGCAGGCGCTATTCGCCAAAAGTGGATCGACCAAGGTCAAAGCTTAAATATCTTCATGAGCTTAGATAAAGCAAGCGGCGGATATCTAAGTGAAATTTACACGCTTGCGTGGGAGCTCGGACTAAAATCAACCTACTATCTACGCTCTGAAAGTCCAGATAGCGAAAAACTAAACGACGTGGCTGACCGCTCGATCGAATGCGAAGGTTGTCAGTAATGCTAATAAAGCATCAGTGCTCCAACTGATGCTTTACTTTTTATAAAAATCTTTTATTTCTAATATCCAGATTGGAATAAATTTTTCATTATTTTCCTTCTCTTTAGATATTTCTACATATTTTTCAGCAAATTTAATTTTATTTGATCCTTCGTTTTCTTCAAAATAATTTTTTAAATCAATACTTTTTAAATTATCAATAAAACTTGTATTTCCATTATTTTTTTGTATATTTATCTGATATTTGTTTGATTTATCCAATTTTTCCATTGTTTCTTTGAAAATTATAGGATTTAAAGATTGTTCTATATCAGTTTGAGTAGTATCTGAATTTTCAAGTGTATATAATCGTGTTTCATCGTTTCCAATATTGCATAATCTTCTAATTTTTAAGTGCTTATTTCCATCTTTAATGTACTCTTTATGTCTTATCTTATCTGTATCGATTAGACAAAATACTTTTCCTCTTAATTTGTCATCCTCTTTTTTTAGAGGCAGTTCTAAGTGTTCATAAATTTCTGAAACTTTTGTATTTCCGCCAAGAGGTAAAATTCTTAAATTATTTTTCACTTCATCTTTAAAAAAATATTCAAAGTATATTTTTTCACTCACGCCTTCTACTAAAAGCCAGTTATATGGTTTCTCGCAGTATAGTGAGTAATATATAGCTTGAACTAAATCATTTATACTTTTTAAATTAAAATCATGAGGAATTTCATTTTTACTTTTTTGCATATCGTTTTTTACTCTTGCCTTATAGTCATACAGATCATAGGTCTCAAAAAGTATTTCCTTCTTATTTTTTGTTTCTTTTTCTGTTAAAAAATGTCCAAAACCTTCATTTAAGATAGGCAAGAACCCATACCAATGAGTAGTAATAAACACTTGACAATTTTTTGAAACTTTATTCAATCTATCAAATTGCTCATAACAAACAGAAGTATGGAGTGAATTTTCTGGTTCATCTATTGCTATAATTGTTGCTGAATCTCTATCTGTTTTTATTAGAAATGCGGATATTATGTCTATCAGGGCTTGTCTTTTTTCTCCTGCACTTAATTCACTAATTTTTTTATTATTTTTATATAAAATTCTTTTTTGAAAATATGCTTCTATTATTTTATTTACAATATCATTTTTTGTTATTTTATTATTTCTTTGCTGTCCTGTTTTATACTCATAATTATTACGTAGGCTATTTTGTATTTCTTTAATAAAATTATCTAACCTTGGATTAATTCCATTTGTACCATCTAGCTTAATACCAGACAACATACTTTCTATTTCTTTTTTTAGTTTTTTTCCAAAAACTTTTTGCATTTCTGTTGTTTCTATTTTTGTAAAATTTTCTATATTAAGTTCGACCGGAAAATATATATATGAGTAATGATCTTTTATGATTTGTAGAATTTTATTATATTTTTTGGCGAGCTCACTCTTGTACTCTTGAATTTCTTCTGTTGATATTGATGTTGTTATGTTTATATTCTTATTATCAAGTACCTTACTGAGAAATTCTTGCGCTATAGTGAAGGTTCCAAAAGATATTTTTGGGCTACTGTTTGATATAAATTCTTCACCGATCATTAGAAGATAATACTCTTCTTTAGTTATACCTTGTTTTAATAAATCATCCCTAATATTTTTAAAGCCTTTAATATCAGCACTTCCGGATAACGATTTTATATTCCAGAAAAAATCATTAAGTTTATCTATATCTTTTATACAATGAGCAGGAAAAATACAATCAGATTTTTTAATTAAAAAAATTGGAACAAAAAATGGTTTATTTCTTTCTCCTGAAGTTGCATTTTTATTAATGTTGTAGATTTTTTCATTAAAGAAACTATCAAATCCTTCAAGAATAGAACTTTTGCCTATTCCATTTTTACCAACATAACTTATAAAGTTAAAATCTAATTTATACCCTATAGGAATAAAGTTTATGCCCTCATATGCTTTTATATGTCTTAAATAAAGCCCAACAACCATGTACGCTACCTTTATGTAAAAATATCATTTATTGGTATATGATTAAGATGATTTTAAAATTTATATCGTTAAGTCTACCTTAGGATTTCATTATTTTTAAAACTGTATTTTTAAAAAATAAAATTAAAATAATTATTTAAGTAAAAATAATCAAATTTTAGTTTAAGATACATAAACTAGGTAGAAATATACTTAAGAAAACTTTCCAAAATTTTATATTTTTTGATAAATATTATTAAACAAGATAAAATAGTTATCTATTGTTTAAGCTTTCTTGTCCTATACTTTTAAACTTTATATTGAAAAATTTAGAAGAAAGAGCGAGTAATGCGTGAGATTTTAAAGAGAGATGGCACAAGACAAGAATTTGTAGCATATAAGATAGTAGATGCGATAAAAAAAGCATTTGCTAGCGAAAATTTAGCTTATGATGAGAAAGTTTTTACAAATGTTGTCCAAGATATCTTTCAAAAATCAAGCGCGATAACAGTCGAAGACATCCAAGATGCGATCGAAAAAGAGCTATTTAATAGTGGATATTTCGACGTTTTAAAGAGCTTTATGCTCTACCGCCACACGCATAAGCTTCAGCGTGAGCAAATTTTAGGCCTAAATGACGATACGACTTACATAAACTCAACTCAAACGATAAATGAGTATATAAACGGCACCGACTGGAGAATTTCTGCAAACTCAAATACAAGCTACTCAAACGCAGGTCTCATCAACAACACCGCTGGCAAAGTCATAGCAAACTACTGGCTAGACGCTGTTTATAGCAAAGAAGAAGGTCTAGCTCATAGAAATGGCGACTATCACATACATGATCTTGACTGCCTTACAGGATATTGTGCTGGTTGGAGCTTGCGAGCTTTGTTAAACGAGGGCTTTAACGGCGTTCGTGGCAGAGTTGAGAGTAAAGCACCAAAGCACTTTAGAGAAGCACTTTATCAAATGGCAAATTTCTTAGGAATTTTGCAAAGCGAGTGGGCTGGCGCTCAGGCGTTTTCTAGCTTTGACACATATCTTGCGCCTTATGTTTTCAAAGACGATCTAAGTGACGCTGAGATCAAAAAGGCGATCACTAGCTTTATTTTTAACTTAAATGTACCTGCGCGCTGGGGACAAAGTCCATTTACAAACGTAACCATCGACATCACTTGCCCAAGCGACCTAAGAGATCAGATTCCAACGAGTGATGATATACACCTCTTTACGAATGTAAAAGATGAGAAAATTTTGAAAAAAGCAAACGAGCGTGGCAGAAAAAATTTGATCGATATGACCTACAAGGACTTCGAGCCTGAAATGGCACGCATAGATAAGGCATTTTATGAGGTTTTAACAGCTGGCGATAAATGCTCGCAGCCTTTTACATTTCCAATACCAACGGTAAATATCACAGAGGATTTTGACTGGGATAGCGAAGTAGCGGATGTGCTCTTTGAAAATACCGCCAAAATGGGCTCAAGCTACTTTCAAAATTTCATCGGTTCACAATACACTTATGACGAAAATGGCAATAAGATAGAAAACGAAAAAGCTTATAAACCAGGACATGTTCGCTCTATGTGCTGCCGCTTGCAGCTTGATCTAAGGGAGCTTTTAAAACGAGGTGGTGGTCTTTTTGGTAGTGCAGAGATGACAGGCTCTATTGGCGTTGTCACTATAAATTTAGCTCGTCTAGGATACAACTTCAAAGGCGATAAAGTCGCACTTTATAACAGGCTAAGCTATCTTTTGGAGCTTGCTAAATCAACGCTTGAAAAAAAGCGTAAATTTATACAAGAGATGTATGACAGAGGGCTTTATCCTTATACGGCTAGATATCTAAAGCACTTTAACAACCACTTTAGCACGATCGGTATAAATGGTATGAACGAGCTTCTTAGAAATTTCACAAATGATAAGGAGAATATCTCAACAAAATTTGGACGTGATTTTGCTATCGAGATGGTTGAGTTTTTACGCGATAAGATAAGGACATTTCAAGAAGAGACTGGAAATTTATACAACCTTGAGGCGACTCCAGCTGAAGGCACAACATACCGCTTTGCCAAAGAGGATAAAAAGCGCTATCCAGACATCATTCAAGCAGGCGGTGGGGAGAATATTTACTACACAAACTCAACCCAGCTTCCAGCAAATTTTACAGATGATGCTTACGAGGCACTTGATTTACAAGATGATCTTCAGACTTCATACACCGGTGGCACAGTATTTCACCTTTATATGAAAGAAAGGATCAGCTCACCTAAAGCTTGTAAGGAGCTTGTAAAGAGCATAATCTCAAATTATAAGCTTCCATATATCACTATAACGCCTGTGTTTAGCGTTTGTTCAAAACATGGCTACATTGCTGGAGAACATGAATTTTGTCCGCTTTGCGATGCAGAATTAATAGAAAAAGAGAAAAACAATTCCAAATAAGGAGAGGAAATGACAGAAAAAGAAATTTTAGAAAAAGTACAAGACAAACGCACAAAATGCGTAGTCTATACTCGTGTTATGGGTTATCATCGCCCAGTTGAGAGCTTTAACCTTGGTAAAAAAGGTGAGCATAAAGAGCGTATTAAATTTGATGAATACGCAAGTTGCTGCAAAAGATAATCACCGCAGCCAATAAAAATATAAAAAACTCAAATAAAAAAGGCACAATCTTCTGTGCCTTTTAAATCTCAAAAGGTCCATAAATTTGCATAAAGTCTTTAGTATAACGCCATTTACTACGCTTGATTATCCAGACAAAGTGGCTGCAGTAGTTTGGTTTGCAGGCTGTAATATGCGATGCGTGTATTGCTACAATATAGAAGTTGTAAATTCAAATGGCAATATAGAAATGGATGAGGTTTGTAACTTTTTAGACCGCCGTATAGGTAAGCTAAATGGCATTGTCTTTAGCGGTGGCGAATGCACGGCAAATCCTTTGTTTTTGAAGCTTGCAAGAGAGGTTAAGTCAAGAAATTTTTGCCTAAAGGTCGATACAAATGGCTCTCATATTGAGATTTTAAAAGAGGCGATAGGCGAAGGGCTGATTGACTATATTGCACTTGATTTTAAAGCGCCAAAAGAGAAATTTACGGGCGTAACTGGCTCAAATTTATATGAAAAATTTATTAGCACACTAAAATATCTGCTTGAGATAAATTTTGATTTTGAAGTAAGAACAACCGTGCATGCAGATTTTTTAGATGAAGCAGATATTTCTTTGATGTCTGAAATTCTTTATGACCTTGGATATAGAGGCAATTATTATTTGCAAAAATTCCTTAGCACAGGTGAAAATTTTGGAAATTTAGTTGATGCTAAAAGTAGCTTTGATCCGAAAAAAATCATTTCAAAACTTCCTATCAAACTAAGAAATTTTTAAATTTCTACTCATTATTTTTAACAAAAATTTTTGCTTTGCAAAACTATAATCATTAAAACTAATAAGGAGAAACTATGCAAAATTTTAGCTTTTTAAACCCTACAAAAATAGAATTTGGCAAAGACAAAGAGCAAAATATCGGCAGATACATGAAAGAATTTGGCGTTAAAAAGACGCTTATCATCTATGGCAGCGATAGGATCATAAAAAATGGCCTTTTTGATATCGCAGCAAAGAGCCTAAGTGCAAATGGTATCGAGTTTTGCAAGATAGGTGGCGTGAAGTCAAATCCAGTGCTAAGCAAGGTAAATGAGGCTATAAATTTAGCTAAAAAGCAAAGTGTCGATAGTGTGCTAGCCATAGGCGGTGGCTCAGTGCTTGACACGGCAAAGGCTGTGGCCGCTGGAGTTAGATATAACGGCGACGTTTGGGACTTTTTTACCGGCAAAGATCCAAGCGAAGCGCTTATGATCTTTGACATCATAACGCTTGCGGCAACTGGCTCAGAGATGAACGGCGGCTCAGTCGTCACAAACGAAGCCACGAAACAGAAATTTGCTATGCACGGAGCATGTCTTTACCCAAAAGTATCGGTGATAAATCCACTTCTTCAAGCAAGCGTGAGCAAGGAGTATTTGGTCTATTCAGCTTCTGACATCATCGCTCACAGCATCGAGGGTTACTTTACGGCGAGTATTCAGCCTGAGATCATAAATTTATACATCGAAGCAAACATTAAAACCGTTATGAAAACAACAGAAATTTTGCTAAAAGAGCCAAGTAATTACGACGCTAGAGGCGAGTTTGCCTGGGCTGCGACGATGGCGCTAAATGGCTTAACTTACGTTGGCACAGCTGGCTACTCATATCCAAATCACATGATCGAACACGCCATAGGCGCGGTGGTTGATTGCGCGCATGGAGCTGGGCTAAGTGTGGTCATGCCAGCTTGGATGAAGTGGTATAAAAATAAAAATTTAAAGGCATTTAAGCGCTTTGGCAAAGAAATTTTTGGCGTTGATGACGCAGACGCAGGCATTGAAAAGCTAAAAGAGTGGTTTAGTAAGATTGGCACACCTACAAGCCTTATTGAAATCGGCGTTGATGAAACAAATTTAGACGAGATCATGACGCTAGTTTATGACTACGCCAAGGGCAGGGGCTTGGAGCAAATTTATACAAAAGAGGCCATAAGTGAAATTTTTGCCTTAGCGAGATAGAATTTATCTAAATTTTACAAAGGAAAGATATGAAAAAGATCGCCCTTATAGCTGGAGCCAGTGGCGCTTTGGGAAGTGAGATTTTAAAAAATTTATGCCAGAGCGAGCATTACAGTAAGGTTATCGCCCTTGCTAGGCACGAACTAAATTTTACTCATGAAAAGCTTGAAGTAAAGATAGTAAATTTTGATGATTTTAAAGATGAGGTGCCATTTATTGCTGATGATGTATTTTGCGCGCTTGGCACGACGATGAAAGTGGCAAAGCACAAAGAGCAGTTTTACAAAGTCGATGTGACCTATCCGATAAATTTCGCCAAATTTGGCTTGGAGTGCGGTGCAAAACGCTTTGTCTTGCTCTCGGCTGCAGGCGCAAACAGAAAGTCAGGCTCGTTTTACCTAAAGGCAAAAGGTCAAGCAGAAGCAAAGATAAAAGAGCTTGGATATAGCTCATTTCATATCGCTAGGCTGCCACTTATCGAAGCTGAGAGAAAGGAATTTAGACTTGGCGAGTATCTGGCGATAAAGGCGTTTAAATTTATCCCAAAAGGCTTTTTTGACGAGTATCGTCCGATGAGGGCAGCTGACATCGCTAAAGTGATCGTGGAAGTAGCGCAAGATGACCACAGCGAAGGTGTCAAAATTTATAGCCCGGTGGAGTATGCAAAGTGAAAAGATACATCGCCATCACTGGGGCAAGCTCAGGCATAGGAGCAGCCGTGGCAAAGGCATTTGCAAGGCGCGGGGAGAATTTGATCCTAGTTGCAAGGCGCGGGGAGCTTTTAGAGGAGCTAAAAAGCGAGATAGCTAAATTTGCAAATGTCGATGTGGTGATAGAGCTTTGCGACCTTTCAAAGCAAGAAAATGCCCTTTCTCTTTGGCGTAATTTAGAAAAATTTGAGCTAAAAGCGCTTATAAACAATGCTGGCTTTGGCGACTATAACAAGGTTGGCGAGCAAAATTTAGACAAGATCACGCAGATGATAAATTTAAACATCATCTCTCTTGTGACGCTATCAACGCTCTTTACTAAAAAATATAAAGACAAAGATACTCAGCTTATAAACATCTCTTCGATAGGCGGCTACAAGATCGTGCCAAACGCCGTCACATACTGCGCTAGCAAATTTTTCGTCAGCGCATTTAGTGAGGGTCTTTACCACGAGCTAGCACAAGACAAGCAGGCAAAGATGCAAGCAAAAGTGCTGGCCCCAGCTGCCACAAAGACAGAATTTGGCATGGTGGCAACTAGCAAAGAGAGCTACGACTACGACAAGGCGTTTAAAAAGTACCACACGAGTGAAGAGATGGCGGAGTTTTTGCTACGCCTTTATGATAGCCATTACTGCGTTGGCTCGGTCGATAGAGATAGCTTTGAGTTTAGTCTAAGTAAGCCAAAATTTGACTATGCGGTCAAATTGGGGCCAAAAGATAACTAGGCGTTAAAGCAAAAGTAGGACAAAATAAAAAGGTGGATCATGAAATGCGTTAGAGTTGCTATTTTAGGGGTTTGTTTAGTAGGTGCTTGCTTTGGAAATGAACTTAAATTTGATGAGAGTAAATTTGAGCTAAAAAGCGTGCAAGTTGGCGATAGGACGCTTAAATTTAGAGCCTACGAGGGCATAGTCTATGTGGCAAAGCCAGCTAGCGACTACGAGGTCTTAAATTTCTACGTGCCAGAGGGTAAATTTAGCGACCAAAAGGGTGCTATCTTTATGCCAAACGCTATCGGCGGCTACATGCCAGCTAAGCCACAAAAGCCAGAAATTAAAAACGAAAAGCCAAATGCCACCCTTGAAGCGCTTTTTAGAGGCTATGTCGTGGCAAGCGTTGGCGCTAGAGGCAGGACGCTAAAAGATGGCGAGAAATTCATCGGCAAAGCGCCAGCAGCGATAGTCGATCTAAAAGCGGCCGTTAGATATCTTAAATTTAACGACAAATTTATGCCAGGCGACGCAAATAAAATCATCTCAAATGGCACGAGCGCAGGTGGTGCGATGTCGGCACTGCTTGGCACTAGCGCAAACGCAAAAGAGTATGAGCCATATCTTGACGATCTAGGCGCTGCGAAGGCAGACGATCAAATTTATGCAGTCTCAGCCTATTGTCCTGTTACAAATTTAGAGTACGAGGACGAGGCGTATGAGTGGATGTTTGGGAATTTGGATAAATTTGAAAGGATAGACTTTTCAAGTCTTGATGCGGCTAGCTTTAACGACAGGAGCAAAAAGCCAAATATGATCACAGGCGAGCTAAATGCCACACAAAAAGAGCTCTCACGTGAGCTAAAGAGTAAATTCCCAGCCTATCTAAACTCGCTAAATTTAAAAGACGCCAAAGGCCATACGCTAAGCCTTGATGAAAATGGCGAGGGCAGCTTCAAAGAGTATATAAACGCCCTCATCTCAAAGGCTTTTACCGCTACAAAAAACAGCGATAAAAGCACGCTCACACCTAAATTTGTAACTCTTGACACGCAGGGATGCGAGCTTGGATATACGTTTAAGCTAGAAGACTTCATCGCCTCGCTAAAACGTGCCAAAGCGCCAGTTGCCTTTGACGGCCTAGCTCTTGAAGCCCCTGAAAACGAGCTTTTTGGCGATAGCAAAACGCCTGCAAAGCACTTTACTAAATTTGCTAAAGAGCGAAGCGTGGGCGAGATGGCTGATGAAAATATCATCAAGATGATGAATGCGATGAACTACACCGCAAACAAAAATGGGGCGAAATTTTACCGCATAAGGCAGGGCACAAATGACACCGACCTAGCCCTTGCCGTGCCTGCCATGCTAGCACTTGCGCTTAAAAATGCCGGACGCGAGGTGGACTTTGAAGCGGTTTGGGGACAAGGACATGGCGGCGACTACGACTTAGACAAGCTTTTTGCTTGGATAAAAAGAGTTGAGCAGAAATAAATTTAAGGAAATTTGATGTTTAAAAAACTATTTTTACTAGCTGTTTTGGCAGCTTTTGCCTTTGGGGCGGAGGCTAAAGTGAGCTTGCACGAGCTACTTGTAACGCCAAATAATAAGACTTTGCTAAAGCAGCTTGGCAGGGAAAATATACTAAGTTCAAAGAGCGAGCCAGGTACGCAGGCGGTATTTTTTGCAAGCGCAAAGAGCAAGCCAGAGCTGTTTTATGTTCTTGAGTTTTACAAGGACGAGGCGGCTTATAAAAAGCATATAAGCTCGGCGCACTATAAGAAATTTACAAGTGCGAGCGCTGAAATTTTAGCTAGCAAAAAGGCTATAAGCGTGAAAAAACGGGCTGCGTTTTCTAAAAATTTAACCCCAGAGCGGCTAAAAGATGCCTATTTTCACATCACAAATTTAAGCCTAAAGGCAAAAAGCGATGCGAAATTTGAAAAGCTAGTGAAAAAATATATGCAAAAAAGTGTAGATGAAGGCGCAAATGCGGAGTTTGCTTTTAGTCAAAAGGACGCGCCTAGCAAGTGGGTGCTGGTTGAAATTTACAAAGATGAGGCTAGTTTTGAGAGCTACCGCCACAGCGCAAACTACAAGGCTTACGCCAAAGAGCGAGCGGGGCTGATAGATGAATTTGACGGCTTTGCTCTCAAGAACGAGACTTCATTTAGCAAGATAAAATTTTAGGAGATATTATGAAGAAAATTTCACTTTTTTGCGCCTTGGCGCTTTTTAGCAGTGCGGCATTTGCCCTTGATAAGGCGGGCTGCGAGAGTTTAAAGGATCTAAAGATCTTACATAACGATATGATAGATGCGTTGTGGAACGAGAGTGGCGAAGTCTCGGCTGATAAGATGTCTGCGCTAACTGGCGGTAGTAAAAATATGATCAAAGCAAAGCCCCACTGCGTGGTGCACGGCAAACTCTATAAACGCACCGGCAGTGACGGCAAAGAGTACGCCATAGACTACGAGCTAAGGTTACCAGAGCAGTGGAATGAGAAGTTTTTATTTCAAGGAGGCGGTGGCATGGACGGCTTTGTAGCGCCTGCTCTTGGTGCAGTGCCGATACGAACAAGCACAGCCACGCCAGCGCTTCTTAGAGGCTACGCGGTCGTTACTACAAACTCAGGCCACCCAAAGCCAACGGCTGAGTTTGGGCTGGATCAACAAGCAAGGCTAGACTACGCATACCAAGCCATCGGCAAGGTCACAGACGCAGCTAAACAAATTTTAGTCGCCGCATACGATAAAGCCCCAAAACACAGCTACTTTATGGGCTGCTCAAACGGCGGCAGGGCAGCACTTATCGCAGCTCAGCGCTATCCGCTAGAATTTGACGGCGTCATCGCTGCAAACCCTGGATTTAGGCTATCTCGCGCGGCGATCGCTCAGCAGTGGGATAACCAAGTCCTTATGAAAATAGCTCCGAAAAATGAAAAAGGCGAGAAAATTTTTGCAAATGCGCTAACACAGGACGACCTTGACAAGCTAAGCCAAGCCGTGCTTGAAAAATGTGACGGCCTAGACGGACTAAAAGATGGGATCATCAATGCTTGGGAAACGTGCAAATTTGACCCAAAAAGCTTAAATTTGCCAAAGCAAAAGATAGAGGCGATAGAGAAAATTTTTAATGGAGCCAAAAACAGCAAGGGCGAGCAAATTTATAGCGGCTGGTTTTACGACTCAGGCGTGAGCGCTGAGGGCTGGAGGCAGTGGAAGCTGGGCGACTCGCAAGATGCCAGCAAGCCAAACGCTAGAAATATCACGCTCGCAAGTGGCTCTATAAACTACTACTTTTTAACGCCTGCGCAGCCAAATTTTGACACGATAAATTTTGACTTTGACAAAGATACGCCAAAAACTTTCGAGACCGCTGCGATAAATGACGCTGTATCAACAGACCTTAACACATTTAGCGCAAATGGCGGCAAGCTCATAATAGTAACTGGCGTCTCAGACCCAGTTTTCTCGGCAAAAGATCAAAGGGACTGGTTTAAAAAGCTAGAGGCTGATAATGAAAATAGCCAAAATTTCGCGGCATTTTTTGCGTTACCTGGGATGAACCACTGCGGTGGAGGCAACGGCATAGATGACGTCGATCCTCTTAGTGCGCTTGAAGCGTGGCACGAAAAGGGCGAAGCACCAAAGAGTATGCTAGCTAAGAGCAAGACCTACGCTGGCAAGGAATTTCTAGTGTGTGCCTATCCAAAGGTGGCTACATATGTTGGCGGTGACGCGAGCAAGGCAAGTAGCTTTGTTTGCAAGTAAATTTAAGAAAGTAAATTTAAGGGGTAAAAATGAGTGAAATTTTAGTCGTATCAGGTCACACTGACCTTGAAAATTCCTTTGCAAATAAGATTATATTGGGCGAGCTAAAAAAGCAGGTGCCAGAGGCTAAATTTGACATGCTAAGCGAGCTTTATAAAAACTACGTGATAGACGTAAAAGCCGAGCAAGAAAAGCTAGTAAAGGCTGATGTGATCGTGCTTGTTTATCCATTTTTCTGGTACGGCGTGCCGTCACTTTTGCAAAAGTGGCTTGAAGATGTGCTAGTTCATGGCTTCTCTCATGGCAGCAAAGGAGATAAGCTACGTGGCAAGAAGCTGGTGCTTTCATTTACCTCTGGCGCGCCTGAGGAGCTTTATAAAAAAGAGGCGCTTCAGCGCTATGAGATAGAGGAATTTTTGCCGCCACTTAAGGCACTAGCAAATACTTGTGGGATGGAGTTTACAGGATATGTTTATAGCGGAGGGCTATCGTATCAGAGTAGGCACGATGAGGCAAAGCTTGCTTTGATGAGGCAAAAGGCGCTTGATCACGCAAAAAGATTAGGGGAGCTGATAGGCAAGATTTCATGATACCAGCAAAATTTTATAGATATGTTTTTGCGTTTATAATGTCAGCATTTATGGCTTTTTTATGTCATTTGTGCTGACATATTTAAATCTTGGCTTTGTTGATGGCTTTGTAAAAATTTGGCTAACTGCTTACGTAAAAGCCTTTGTAGTAGCTTATCCTGTGCTTTTGCTAGTTTCTCCATTTGTAACGAAACTCACACAAATTTTATGTAAAAAATAAAATAATAATATACGTTATCAATAAAAATTATTATTTACTTATTTTAATTATTTGGTTATAATCCAATCAAAATTTATCAAAATAGGAGTCAAAATGAGACAGTACGAAACATACAAATGCGAAAAATGCGGCAACGAGATCGAGGTGCAAAAGGTTGGCGGCGGTACACTAACCTGTTGCGGCGAAGAGATGAAATGTGTGACTGAAAATTTAACAGCGGTAAATTTGATGAAGGCATTTGCTGGCGAGTCACAAGCTAGAAACAAGTATGAGCTTTACGGCGATCTAGCCAAAGAAGCAGGCTATCACGCGATAGCTAGACACTTTTACGAGGCAGCTGAAAATGAAAAATGGCACGCAAGAGCTGAGTTTAAAAAATATCACGAGCTAATGAACGATCCAATTGACAAGATGGATAAAAATTTACTTGATGCGGCAGCTGGCGAAAACTACGAGCATACTACGATGTATCCAGACTTTGCAAAGATCGCAAAAGAAGAAGAGCTAAGAGATGTTGAGAGGCTATTTAACGCGATCGGTAAGGTTGAGGTTGAGCATGAAAGAGAGTATCTAGAGCTTAAAAAGATGCTTGATGAAGAGGGCTTTTTTGAGAGCGACGAGGAAGATATCTGGGTTTGTGAAGTGTGCGGACACGTTCACAGAGGTAAAAAAGCTCCAGGCGCTTGCCCACTTTGCAAAGCTCCAAAAGAGTATTTTAAACGCGAATTTCTAGGCTAAAAAGCCAAAAATAGCCAAGGTGTTTGCCTTGACTATTAATTTAAGTTATAAAATATTATAAAAATGATACAATCCTTTCAAATTTTCACAAGGAGAAAGAGATGAAAAAATCACTTTTAGTTTTAGCTACTCTTGGCTTTGCACTAAGCCTAAACGCTGCAGATCTTACAGATACTTGCAAATCATACTTCTCAGACATCGATAAGATGGTTGAAGCTTACAAAAAAGCTGGTCAAGAGCAACAAGTAAAAATTTATGAAGATCAAAAGAAACAATCAATGGATCAACTAGCTTCTTTACCAAAAGAGCAACAAGACGCTACTTGCAAACAAGCTAAAGAGATGTTTGCTCAAGTAATGGAACAAATGAAAAAACAAGGTCTTTTAAAATAAATTTTATGGCTAGTTTTTCTAGCCATATCCTACTCCTCTTTTTCTAATTCGTTATTTACGCCGATCTCTTTTACTTCTATATCTTTTTGCTCATCTGGAGACAAGCGTTTAAAATTTTCAAGCCTACTAACAAGACCATCTCTACCACTAAAACTTGATGCAAGGGCGTTAAAGTGTTTATTTGCAGTATTTAGTGTATTGCTAAGTCTATTCATGTGCTCGGCCACATTGCGGACTTTATCATAAATTTTAATCGCACTCTTTACGATATTTTTGGCCTCTTCATTGCCACGCTCTATGCGCCATAAATTTGCCACTGTACGAAGAATAGGCATAAGCGTAGTGTGAGATACTAGTATTACGCGCTTTTGAAATGCGTAGTCAAAAAGTGAACTATCAAATTTCATAGCCTCGATATATGCCGGCTCAATTGGTATAAACATCAATACAAAATCAGGGCTATCAGGTACGATCTCGCCGTAATTTTTACTATTTAAGCCATCTATGTGATTTTTCATAGAAGCAATATGCTCTTTCAATGCTAAATTTAGCTCCTCCTCATTGCTGGCTGTGATAGCCTTTTCGTAAGCTATAAGTGAGACTTTGGAATCAACTATTAGATGCTTACCATCTGGTATCTTTACTATAAAATCAGGAATAAGACGTTTGCCTTCTTCGTTTTTGAAATTTTGTTGCGTCAAGTAATGCTCATCTTTTACAAGTCCAGAAGCCTCAAATGTGCGTTCAAGCTGTATTTCACCCCAGTTTCCAAGTGTTTTATTGCTACCTTTTAATGCAGTGGCTAGTGAGTTTGCCTCTTTTGACATTGAGATACCAATTTCACTTATGTGCTTAATCTGCGTTCCTAGCGCGCTCATGCCTTTAACTGATTCGTCGTGGACTGCATTTACGCGCTCTTGAAAGGTTGAAATTTGCTCCTTTAGCGGCTTTAGTAAAAGATCTAAAGAATTTTGGCTATTTTGTGTGAAATTTGCACTTTTTTCTTCAAATATTTTATTTGCAAGATTAGAAAATTCCAAATTTAACTCATTTTTTACTTTTAATAAATTTGCCTCTTGCTCTTTTAGGCTATTTTCTTTTGCTTCTATTTCATTTCTAAGCACAGCCATATCACGTTTTAATCTATTTTCTCTCTCATTTGCTTCAGCTAAAGCATTTTTATTTTGATTTAGTTCAGCTAGTGTTGCAGTAAAATTTGCCTCGTTATTCTTGGCCCTTTCATTTGCTGTACCGATACTCTCTTTAAGCTCGTTTATCACGCGCTCCATCGCATCTTCAGCTTCGTCTTTTTGTGCTATTTTGGTTTTTAGCGCATCGATCTCACTGATGAGTTCGTCTATTCGCTCGTGATTTGATATAAGCCTTGCTTTTTGCTCACTGATTAGCTGCAGATTTTCACTATTTTTAGATACTAAATTTGTTAGATTTGATGAAATTTCAAAATTTTCTTGCTCTTTTTGCGCCAAATTTCGCTTTAGCTCGAGTTTGTCTCTATTAAATGAATAGATGACAAATATCGCAATCAAAAATAGTACTCCTAAAAATATGGCAGCATAAAAATAGAAATCTTGTTGCATTTAGTATCCTTAAAAAATGAAGAAATTTTTATATTTTTACAAAAGCAAAGAGACTACTCCTTGCTTTTGTAATAAATTTTTTATGCTTCTAGCACTGCTCCGTTGCTTGCGTTTGTGACTAGTTTGCGGTATTGCCTTAGCCAGCGAGAGGTTAGCGGTTTATCAACTGGCTTAAATTCTGCTCTTCTCTTTGCGATCTCGGCTTCGCTTAGGCGAACGTTTATCTCGTATTTATCGACGTCTATATCGATGATATCGCCATCTTTTAGCAAGCCTATCATGCCGCCTTCAGCTGCTTCTGGGCTTACGTGACCGATACTTAGACCCCTTGTCGCCCCGCTAAAGCGACCATCTGTGATGAGCGCCACGTCTGCACCAAGGCCTCGTCCCATGATGAGTGAAGTAGGGCTTAGCATCTCTTGCATGCCAGGGCCTCCGCGTGGGCCTTCGTAGCGGATGACGACGACATCGCCTTTATCTACTTTACCGCTTGAGATACCAGCTATCGCTTCATCTTGTGAGTTAAAGCAGACCGCTTTTCCGCTAAATTTACGCTCACCAACGATGCCAGCTGTCTTGATGACACAGCCTTGCTCAGCTAAATTTCCAAACAAAATGGCAAGTCCGCCAACTTGTGAATAGGCGTTTTCTACTTTGTGGATAATGCTTTCATCTTTGATGACACTTACCTTTACGCGCTCTCCTAGAGTTTCGCCACTAACTGTGAGATTGTCTAAATTTAGCATGCCATTATCTCTACGTGAAATTTCTTTTATCACCGCATTCATACCACCAGCTCTGCCGATATCCTCCATATGCACATTTGGTAAGCTTGGGCTGATCTTAGCGATGTGAGCGATGTTTTGACTGATTTTATTTAGCTCTTTGATGTCTAAATTTACGCCAGCCTCTCTTGAGATGGCTAGCATGTGAAGGACGGTGTTGCTGCTGCCGCCCATCGCCATATCAACGACAAGTGCGTTGCGGATCGCCTTTTCATTTAGTATGTTTCTTATCTTAAATTTCTCATCAAGTGCGATCTCACAGATTCTACGAGCAGCCTGTCTAATAAGCTCCTCACGCTCTGGAGTTAGCGCTAGGATAGTGCCGTTGCCAGGGAGTGCTATGCCCATCGCTTCACAAAGCGTGTTCATGGAATTTGCTGTAAACATACCGCTGCAACTACCACCACTTGGACATGCGTTGCACTCGATATCTCTTAGCTCAGCCTCATCTATCTCTTTGGTCTCAAATTTACCAACCGCCTCAAATGCAGTCGCAAGATCAATTGGCTTGCCATCTTTTGTGTAGCCCTTTTTCATTGGACCACCGCTTACAAACACGGTTGGGACATTGACCCTTAAAGCACCCATAACCATGCCAGGGACGATCTTGTCGCAGTTTGGCATACAAACAAGTGCATCAAGTGCGTGAGCGTTCATCACGGTTTCGATCGAGTTTGCGATGATCTCGCGGCTAGGCAAGCTATATAGCATGCCTCCATGCCCCATCGCGATGCCGTCATCCACACCGATACAGTTAAACTCAAATGGAATACAGCCATTTTTGCGAATCTCATCTTTTAAAATTTGCGCATATTTATTTAAGAAAAAGTGGCCTGGAATGATCTCTATAAAGCTGTTTGCAACGCCGATAAAGGGTTTATTAAAGTCATCATCTTTTAACCCAGTCGCACGTAAAAGTGAGCGGTGTGGGGCTCTTGTGTAGCCTTTTTTGATTATATCGCTTCTCAAATTTGATCCTTTTTTAAAATTTGAGAGGATTTTATCACATATAAAGTATCAAAGATTTTAAAAAATTTTTGCAAATTTGAAAATTTTTTTATTACATAAATAACACATTAAATTTTTAAAATTTATCCAAAAAGGATGAGCTAAATAGCTACAAAATTTCGGTAATTTTAATCAAAGCAGTGTACAAAATAATAACGTAAAAATATTATCAATGTGTTATAAATATTGATTTATAGGGCTTTATTGTACCTTGGTACAATTTACAAGACTTATGAAAATTTATACAATGCGATAAAATTTTTTAACAAGGATGAGAAAATGATCACAAAAACAGAGGGCATAAAAGTGATGCCAATGCAAACTAAAATTTTAAATTCTGGCGCAAACTTTTATAAAAATAACTTCACAAATACAACTTTAATTTTTCCTTTTTACGCGAAGAAGTAAAACAACTTCTAATCTCCAAAACAAGAGCGATTTAGCTTTTATTTTAAATTTAATTTATAGTTAAGAGAGTTTTATATGCAAAGTGAAAAAACAGAAATTTTACTTGATGAAGTGAATGAAACAATAGATTCGATATTTAGAACCTGTAATAAAAATGGTGGAATAAAGAAAGCTTTGGAAAATAGAAAGCTAAATAAAGAAATTTTGAAAGATAAATTTGCATCGATCTTTTTAAAATTTGATCAGATAGACGATGATAATTTTAAAAGCATAGTTCTTGCAAGTGATGAAACAAAAGAGCTAAGCGATATGGTAAAAGCATTTGAAGCGGATAAAGATATAGACTTGCCAGAGCTAGAGCGAGCGATAAATTTTAACCTTACTAGAATCAAAGAAGCAATCTATAAATTTCAAAACAACAACTAAAAGCTGGTGCGAGAAAAATCTCACACCAGATACTGCTAATAACTAAATACCTCCGGATCAATAACCATCGCCCTATAAGCGACATCATCTCTTGAAGCAGAGTCCACATCCATCTCAAATTTGATCTCATTTGTCTTTGGATCAATCTCAACTAAGACCATTTTGATAGTCTTGTCAGGACGGAGTAAATTTACATTTGAGCTTGAGATGAAGTAGGTATTTTTATCTTTTTGCCACTCGACGTTGCTAGTAACTGCGCTATAAAAGTCAAAGCCACGCTCCTTGCCAAACTGCCAAGTTTGTTCAACCGTACCCCTTTTCTCATCTATCTTATATTCAACCGCACGGGAGTATTTATCCTCTTTAAAGGCTGGCTGCTCCATGCCCCTTGCATCGCCATTGTCAAAGACGCTTAGGTGTTTTATGCTGCCTTTGTTGTCGTATCTTGGCGTTAGCCATGCGGTGTGCTGAGTCCATGACCAGTCAAATTCGCCATCGCATTTTGAGTTTTCGCATTTTATCTTATTGCCTTTGCTATCGACTGGAGTTAGCACTTTGGCTTTAAATTCTTCACTCCAGCCTTCAGGCGAAGCTAATATCCATTTTACTTTTTTATCGCGGCCGATTTTAACGATACCTTGGTGGCGAAGTGAGAGGATGATACTATCGTCGCTCTCATCGTATGAGATAGAATTTACGTGAGCCCAGTTTCTACCTGTGCCAGTAGAGGTGATGTCGCCAAATGGCTGATCGTCGCTTATCTTGATCTCTTTTGCGTCCATATCGATATTTAGGCAAACAGCTCTTGCATCAAGCGCTTTTATGAGATTGCTGCGGTAGACGTTGTTGCCAAAAATTTCATTTAGATCCCACTCTTCGACCACTTTACCGGTGCTATCGACCTCAATGATGTGATCTCTTATGGTGTGAGAAATTTTACCGTCTTTGTGGTGGTAGTTGTATTTGCCAACTCTAAGAAGTGCGTGATCGTCCTTTAATGGCATAACTTCATGGCTTAGATCGATGTAGCCTCTTGGAAGCGGGCGGTTATAAATTTCTTTTCCCATAAGGTCATATCTAAGATATCTTTGTGCCATGCCAAAGCTGATATCGCCGTTTTTTAGCTGATGAAAGCCCATCATCATGCCTCCATCCATCACTCTGCGCTCGCTGCGGTCGTAAAATTTTTGATAGTCAAGATACCATCTAACCTCACCTTTGGTATCTACGATGTAGTTTTCTGTAAAGTCGTTCCAGCTAGCAGCTCCACCATTTTTCCAATCAAGTGGTTTATAGACGCTTGTGATCGTGTTATTTATGAGATAGAGCCTGTTTTTAAAGGCAGGATCGACCTTTTTGATGCGAGTCTTTTGCATGTGAGAAAATCTAAAATCACGGCTATATGTGACGATAGGCTGGGCGTAAATTTTATACGTTTCTATCTTTTTAGCTCCGTTAAATGTATAACTAAGCACGACCTCGTTTAGATAGTCAGGATAAAGTCCCCAAATAGGCACGCCATCATGCGTAAGCAGGGCATGCTCTGAGACGTTGTAGTCGATGTCGATGCCGCCATCTGGCTTGCCTTTTACTTTGACATGGATATCTCTGATGTCTTTGCCAGCTCTATCGATGATAGCAGTTAGAGGCGATACGTCGTAAGGATTTATAAAGACTGATCCAAGCTCGCCTTGAACCTTTACGTGATGAGCCAGGACTCCAGCCTCTAGTGGTGTGATGCCTATACTAAGACCACTAACCAAAACAGCCGCAAGGGCAACAGAACCTAAGAAATTCTTGCTCATTTTCGCTCCTTTAATAAAATTTAATGATATCTTACTACCCAAATTTCACACAGAACTAACGCTTATATGAAAAGTGGCTTAAGTAAATTTATAAAAGAGTTGTTTTAAAGGGTAAAAATAAAAAGAAGAATTTAGGAGCAAATGCCCCTAAATTTTAGTTATTTGCGTCAAATTTCTTAAGAGAAAAAAGAACAAATTTATAGCTAGCAAACAATGTCACTGGCCAAAGTATCAAAAAAATTCCTGCTTCTAACATCTTTTATCCTTAGTATGCGTGATGATCGTTTTTGATCTCATCTTGCGTGATCTTCTTGCTATCTATCGCTCGCCAAACGACGATGATGTAGGCAAGCACTACTGGTACTAGCAAGCTAACATATGCCATAACTCCAAGTGTATAGTGGCTAGAGCTTGCATTTTTGATAGTTAACGAGCTAGCAAGGTCGCTAAATGATGGATAAAATGCTGTGCCATTTAGGCCTGTTATCAAAAATAGCGCAGTCACAGCTAGTGTTACGCCAACGCCGTAAGCAAAAATTCCACGGATACTTTTTGTAAATGCCCCTTGGAAAATTCCAACAAGTACCAAAACAACGCCAACAAGAAGCAATATGCCAACGATAGGCATCTCGATCAAATTTATAGCGTATTTGTAAGGCATAAGGCTAACTACGCCGTTTGCGTCGTATGCAAAGCCATCTTTTGTAAGTATCCACGCAAGAAAGCCTAGGAAAAATGGTAAGAATAGCACGGTGTTGATAAGTAGCTGTTTTCTAGCGTTTTGTATAAAATCGCCATCAGCGATGTTGTTCATAAGATATAAGCAGCCACCTATGCGAGATAGGAAAAACATTGCTATGCCAAGTAAGTACAAGTAAGGATTTGCCAATGCTTCAAGGCCGCGAAATGGAGTCTTCCACTCGACAAAATTGTGTTCATTTAGTACAAACGCACTACCGCTAAAAAATGTACTAACCGCCATGCCAATAAGGATAACGCCAAGTGAGCCATTTATGAAAAGGAAAATTTCATAAGTTCTAGCGCCTAAGAAGTTATCAGGCTTTTTGCGGTACTCGTAGCTTACAGCTTGGATGATAAAGCAAAATAAAATAGCCAGCCAAACCCAGTAAGCACCACCAAAGCTAGTAGCATAAAATAGCGGAAATGCCGCAAAGCATGCGCCGCCAAACATAACAAGCGTTGTAAATGTAAGCTCCCATTTTCTACCGATAGAATTTATAAGCATATCTTTTTTAAGCTCGTCCTTGCCAAGGCTAAAGATGAGCGACTGCCCACCTTGAACAAACATCATAAAGACTAAAAGTCCGCCAAGAAGGCTAACTATAAACCACCAATAAATTTGTAAATTTTCTAAGCTTAAACTATGCATGGTCGTTAAATCCTATCTTTATTTGCTTAAGCATGATTTTGATCTCAGCAATTAGCAAGACCGTAAATAAAACAGCAAATAATATAAATGAAATTTTGATATTTGAGTCTGCTAAATTAGTAGCTCCAACGCCAACGGTCATGAGATCTTGTATCACCCATGGCTGACGACCGACCTCTGCTACTATCCAGCCAGCTTCAGCTGCGATGTAGCCAAGCGGTATAGTAAAGAGGCAGATCCACAAAAACGCTCTTATGTTTTCAAATTTATATTTTCTTGAGAGATTTAGATAAAGAGTGATAGCAAAAAGAGCTATGAAGTAAGTGCCAAGTGCGACCATGATGTGGAAGCTATAAAATGTAAGCGCAACTGGTGGCACAGCCTCTTTTGCGTCTTTAAGATAGCCATATCCTAAGAAATTTAGGTTGCTTTCTAAATTTGAAAGCGAAGTTTTCATTAGGCTCTCGTCATTTGCTTTTTTGGCTTCTTTGTAGTTTTTAAGAGCCTCGATAGCAACTTTGCCCTTTGCCATCTTCTCTTCAACGCTCATTATGCCGCGCTCGCTGTTGCCATAAAGTAGGTCGTTTATACCTGGCGTAAATGAGTCAAGCTCTCTGTTTGCCATGATGCCAAGTGCGTAAGGTACCTTTATCTCAAGCAAAAAGGCATCGCTCTCGTCGCCAAGCTTTTTAGCTAGGTTTAAAATACCAGCGGCAACTAGACCAGCGTTTTTCTCGCCATTATAAAGTCCCTCCATCGCAGCAAGCTTCATAGGCTGCTTTTGAGCTACAAAATATGCACTCTCATCGCCACTAAGTAACAAAAATGCCGAAGTGATAAGTCCAAATGCGCTAGCAACGACGATGCTTTTTTTAGCTAGCAAGATGTGGCGTTTTTTGATTAAAAACCAAGCAGAAATTCCTATCACAAAGATGGCTGAGATGGTGTAGCCGCTAGTTACTGTGTGTAAAAATTTGCTAATGCCAAGAGGATTTAGCGCGACTTCGAAGAAATTCTCCATCTCCATTCTAGCAGTATCTGGGTTAAATTTCATGCCTATTGGATACTGCATCCAGCCATTTGCGATTAAGATCCAAAGCGCGCTTAAATTTGAACCGATCGCAACAAGCCAAGTTGAAAATAGGTGAAATTTCTTACTAACTTTATCCCAGCCAAAAAACATAATGGCAAAAAATGTACTCTCCATAAAAAATGCGAGCAAGCCCTCAATCGCAAGAGGAGCACCGAAGATATCGCCGACAAACCAGCTGTAATTCGCCCAGTTTGTACCAAACTCAAACTCCATGATGATGCCAGTAGCAACGCCGATAGCGAAATTTATACCAAAGAGCTTTAGCCAAAATTTCGTTATCTCAAGCCAGACTTTATCGCCGGTTTTAACATATATCGTCTCCATAATGGCGATGATAAAACTTAGCCCCAAAGTAAGTGGGACAAACAAAAAGTGGTAAATGGCAGTCAGCGCAAACTGAGCCCTAGACCAGTCAACAAAATCCATCTCAGACATTTTATTCCTTTATTAAATTACGAATTACAAATTCGCTTTTTTCTTCGTCGGTTTGAAATTTGGTATTAAGAGTCTCGTCAAAGATAAAGACCTTTAAAATTCCAAACATAATGATAAGCTTTATTATTATGAGAAGCCATAATTTCTTGCCTATTTTCATGTTTTTAAAGCCCTCTATATATAAAGAGGCAATGATGTTTAAGTAGTTTTTTATCATAGTTTTTGAAGTCTATAACAAAAAGACTTAAAGAATAATTTTTAAAATTTATACGATTAATGCCTTACTAAATATTTAAGGGGTATAATCCGCAATTAAAAAATAAATAAATTTAAGGAAATTTAATGGCAAAAGAGACGAAGTACATTTTTATCACAGGTGGAGTTTTAAGCTCACTTGGAAAAGGCATCGCAGCTGCGTCTATCGCGACTCTTTTAAAAAATTCCGGACTAAAAGTAAGTGTTTTAAAAGCTGATCCATATATCAACGTAGATCCTGGTACGATGAGCCCGTTAGAACACGGCGAAGTCTTTGTCACAGACGATGGCGCAGAGACAGATCTTGACCTTGGTCACTACGAGAGATTTTTAGATGAGAGCCTAAGTCAAGATAATAACTTCACAACGGGCAGAGTTTATAGCTCAGTGATCGAAAAAGAGCGCCGTGGCGACTACCTTGGAAAGACTATTCAAGTGATCCCTCACATCGTTGGCGAGATCGTTGATCGCATAAAAAAAGCAGGCGAGGGTAAAGATGTGCTAATCGTTGAGATCGGTGGAACTGTTGGCGATATCGAGGGACTACCATTTTTAGAGGCGATAAGAGCGCTAAGGGTGGAAGTTGGAAAAAAAAGAGCGCTAAATATCCACCTAACTCTCGTGCCATTTATCAAAGTAGCTGGCGAGCTAAAGACAAAGCCAACCCAGCATAGTGTAGGTGAGCTAAGACGTATAGGCATAACACCAGACATCATCATCTGCAGATCTGAAATGCCACTAAACCGCGAGCTAAAAGATAAGATCGCAGCAAGCTGTGGTGTTGAGAAAAATTGTGTCATAGAGAGCTTAGACAGCGCAAGTATCTATCAAATCCCACTTTCATTTTTAAAGCAAGACATACTAACTCCAATCGCTGAAAATTTAGGCTTTAATGAGCTAAAACCAGACATGGCAAAGTGGGATAGCCTAGTAAAAAGAATCATAGCTCCAACAAATGAAACTACAATAGCATTTGTAGGTAAATATATCGATCTAAAAGAGAGCTACAAGAGCCTAACTGAGGGTATCATCCACGCTGGAGCAAATTTGGATGCTAGGGTAAATTTACGCTGGATAGATAGCGAAAAGATAGAAGAGAACAATGTAAATGAGCTTTTAAAAGACGTAGATGGCATCTTGGTCGCTGGCGGCTTTGGCGAAAGGGGCGTTTTAGGCAAGATGCAGGCTATAAAATTTGCTCGTGAAAATAAGATCCCTTATCTTGGAATTTGCCTTGGTATGCAGCTAGCACTCATTGAGTTTGCAAGGGATGTTTTGGGCTTAGAAGATGCAAATTCTATGGAATTTGACAAAGAGTGTAAAAACCCTATCATCTATCTAATCGATAGCTTTATCGACGCTCACGGCAAAAAACAGATAAGAACGCACACAAGCCCACTTGGCGGCACGATGAGGCTTGGAGCATATAACTGTGAGATAAAACCAAAGACACTTCTAGCTGAAATTTATGGCAATGCAAAGAGTGTAAAAGAGCGCCACCGCCACCGCTACGAGGCAAATCCAAAATATAAAGAAATTTTTGAGAAAAATGGTCTTTTAGTAAGTGGCGAGAGCGATGGGCTGATAGAGGCTATCGAGCTAAAAGGCCATCCGTGGTTTGTGGGCGTGCAGTGCCATCCTGAATTTACTAGCCGTCTAACTAAACCAAATCCTGTGATATTAGGCTTTATAAAGGCAAGTTTAGAAAACGTCAAATCTTAAATTTAGAGCCATCTGGCTCTAAAAATTCTTTTAAAATTTTGCTGTTTTATTCAATTATTTACCAAATAAATCCCACTTCTTTCTATAAATTTTTAAGGAAAAAATGAAAACTCTAATCATTCTAGCCCACCCTGACATCCAAAACTCGGTCATAAACAAACGCCTACTACAAGAGGCTCTCAAAGAGCCGCAGCGCTTTAGCGTTCATGATTTGACGCAGATTTACGCAGGCGGCAACATCGACGCCGCGCGCGAGCAAGAACTCATCAGAGCCCACGACGCCCTCGTTTTACAGTTTCCGCTTCACAACTTCTCCTGCCCTCCGATTTTAAAATCATGGATCGACGCGGTGATGACGCACGGCTTTGCCTACGGACGCGGTTCGGACGGCATAGCGGGGCGCAAGATAGCTCTAGCCGTGACCGCAGGCATCAAAAAGAGCGACTACAGCCCGCAAGGACGCTATCATTTTAGCTTGCGCGAGGTTCTTACGCCGTTTGAGCTTGCGTTTAAATATTATTTTCGCGCCGATTACCGCGACTTTTTCGCATTTTACGGCGCTGAAGAGACTCCGGGCGTAGACTACGTATCAAGCGACAGCGAAATAGAACGAGGCGCTAGAGAATACTTGGAGTTTTTGCGAAATTTGGAATAAATTTTAAATGGTTTAAGCTTTATGGCATAAACCATTTAAAATTTATAAATTTGATTGTATAAATTTTTGCTAATACTTACTATTTTTGGCGGGTTAAATTTGTAAAGACTATCAATTTAACAAAGCTTTTAAGCTTGCCATGAGCCCTAAAATCTTACTTTCATTTAAAATTATAAGAAATTAAATTTCAAAAAGATATAATCCAAGCATTCAAAATAAAGACGAAAGATTGCGATGAAAAAGAAGTATTTTTATAGCCAAATTTTTGGCAATATGGGTGTAAATTTAAGTGAACAAGTGGCATTAAATAAAGTTGGTAAGTTCTTCAAAAATTCTTACCAAAACCATGCTAAATAAAGAGGATATAAGGAATTTACTAGCGCATAGATTTTGTAACGACATACATAAAAAAATTAGTGAAATTCCGACACCAAGTGCCTTAAAAGATATCTATAAAGGCGCTAATCGCATAAAAGAAGCGATCGAGAAAAACGAGCGCATAGCCATTGTGGGCGATTATGATGTTGATGGTGTTGTTTCGAGCGTAATTTTGGCCGAGTTTTTTGATGATCTTGGTGTGAAAGACTACCTAGTAAAAATTCCAAATAGATTTAAAGATGGATATGGGCTAAATCCTGAGATAATAGACGAACTCTCAGCTGATGTAAGCTTAATTATTACCGTTGATAACGGCATCTCTGCAAACGATGCGGCCATTATTTGTAAAGAAAAAGGCATCGATCTTATTATTACTGATCATCACATGCCCCCAGCTGTTCTCCCAGAAGCTTATGCGATTATTAATCCAAAACAAGAAGACTGCAACTTCCCAAATATCGAAATTTGTGGCGCTGAGGTCGCTTGGTATTTGGTTGGAGCGCTAAAGGATGTTTTTGGACTAAATTACGATATGAGCAAATTTCTAGAGCTTTTAGCTATCGCGATAATCGCTGATATGATGGAGCTAAGAGATATGAATAGAATGCTTGTTCGCCTTGGCATTTGTAAGCTAAATGCGTCTAAGCGTTCCGCATTTCACGCTATAAAAGAGTTTTATGGTAAGGAAAAATTTGAGTGTGATGATATTAGCTTTCTTATAGCTCCGCTTATAAATTCAGCCGGACGCATGGACGATGCGATGAATTCATTTAACTTTTTGCGCGCAAAGAGCATAGAAGAGGCTTACAACTACCTTGATACGATCATTGAATTTAACAACTCCAGAAAAGAGGAGGAGCGCCAACTCTTTGAGTGTTCGCTAAAGGACGTAAAAGAGGACGATGAAGTCATCATCACTTGGGGTGAGCAGTGGCACGAGGGCGTGATAGGTATTGTGGCTAGCCGCCTAGCAAAGCACTTTGCAAAGCCAGCTATCGTCTTTAGTATCGATAAAGGTCGTGCAAAAGGTAGTGCTAGAAGCATTGGCAAGCTTGATATCTTATCTCTTATAGCAAGCCACGAAAATTTACTAACAAGTTACGGCGGTCATAAAGGAGCGGCTGGACTTACGCTTGCACCTGAAAATTTGGTGAAATTTAAAGAAGCGATAAATAAAAGTTGCTCATGCCTAAATATGCAAGAGTGCAAAAGCTCGGACGAACTACTTGGTGACATAATGCCAAGCGAGATAGACTTTGAACTACTTGAAATTTTAGAATTTTATGAGCCATACGGACAGAAAAATCCACGTCCAGTCTTTAAGATAAAAAATGCTCTTGTTAAAAATGAAAGACTTATAGGAAGAGATCAAAATCACCTAAAGCTCATCTTGCAAAAGGATAATAAAACACTTGAGGCTCTATTTTTTAACTTTACAAAACACGCTAGAGTTGGCGAGATGATAGATATTATCTTTTGTATATCAAAAAATTCATTCCGCGGACTTGTTACCCCACAGCTACTCATAAAAGAGATTTTATAAATTTTATCTCGGTTTTATAATGCTAAAATTTTAATGAAACCGAGATCGCTTCGGCTTTAATTCACAAAAATCGTTTCTTTATATATTTAATGTAGTCCAACTAAAATAATACTATTTGACTCAAATTTCTGTATTGTAAAATTAATGTTATATAAATATTTATACTTTATTTAAGTTCATTTTTGCTTTAATTTTAATTTTAAATATTAATTTCATAGGACTAAATATGAAAATTTCTTACGTTTTAGCATTTGCTTTAGTACCAAATTTAATGCTTGGTGCTGAGGAAACGATAGACTTGGCTCCGGTTACCGTTTCCGCAAAGATACAAAAGTCCGTTCTTGACGAACCGACAAAGGCTCAAATAGTAGGCAAAGGCGCGATATTAGAAAACGGCGACATCGCTAAATCGCTTTTAAATTTAAGCGGCTTTACGATGGAGCGCAAGGGCGGAGGCGGCAGCGAGGTTTATTACCGCTCGCAGACGGCGGCTAGGCTGCCGGTGCTAATCGACGGTAGCACGCTAAACGGCGGTTGCGGCATGCGTATGGATACGCCCATTACCTACATCTCGGCACAAAATTATAGCTCGGTTCGCATCGTAAAAGGCCCGCAAGACGTCAGATACGGCGCGCTCATTAGCGGCGGTATATTTTTCGATAGAGAGGATAGCAAGGCTGTATAAACCGAGCTTTGGAGGAAACGTAAGCGTGCTGGGCGGCAGTTTTAAGCGGTTTGAAACTACCGCGGACGTAGCGTCGGGCAACGAGCTGGGCAGCTTAGAAATTTCCGGCGGACACTACCAGAGCGACGATTATAAAAGCGGCGGCGGGCAGAAAATGCATACGCACTATAAACGCAACAGCGTCTCGCTCGTGGGTACGCTAATGCCCACAGATACTACAGCCTTGCAGTTAAGCGCGGATCTGGGCGAGGGCGAAGCAGCGTATGCTGACAGGATGAGGGACGGCGTGCAGTTTGACCGTAAGTCTTTCGGACTCAAATTTGAACAAGACGTCGGTGAGCACAAGATCAGGCTAAGTTCGTACTATCATCAAATCGATCACATAATGGACAACTTTACCATGCGTCCGGTGGTGCCGGGTGCAGGACTTGGCAAAGGATATAGCATCAGCCACCCGATACGCGATATGTACGGCTTTAAGCTAGAGGGCGAGTTAAATTTCGATAATCTAACCAGCTTCATCGGTGTAGGATACTCTGAAGATACGTTTAAATGGCGAGGCGCCGGAAATGGAATGAAGGGTGTAACAAAAGACAAAATGGGCGCCGCCATATCAAAGCCGCACGTAAAAGAGCGCAAGGTAACGTATAAAACGATATATACTCAAAACGAATACGTCCTTGAAAACGACTACGGGCTTTTTGGCGGACTTAGGCTAGACGTCGGCGAGAGAAAGCAATTACTAACGCATAAAAGTAGGAGCGAAAATTTATTCTCAGGCTTTTTTAGATACGAAAAATATCTGCAAAATTTAACGCTCTACGCAGGACTAGGTCACGCGCAAAGGTTACCGGATCACTGGGAAACGAATAAAGACGATAATCTCAAGCTAAATAAAGAAAGAAACACTCAGCTTGACTTTGGCACCGTGCTAAAAGATAAAAATTACGAGCTAAACGCGAATTTCTTTGTCTCGAAGATGGATGATTACATAATGATAAAATATAGTCCTATGGGCATGTCATCAAACGTATTTAATACCGATGCCTTACTATACGGCGGCGAGATTGAGGGCGATACGCTACTGGCCGATATATTTAGACTGGGGGCGGGCGTATCCTACGTCTACGGCAAGGTGACTAAAAACGCGGGCGGCCTAAAAGACGGCGACGCGCTGCCTAAGGTTTCTCCTCTAACGTTTAAACTAAGCGCCGGCCTAGAAAAGCCAGACTGGTTCGTCAAAGCCGATTTCTACGCTAACGCGTCGCAAAACCGCGCGCAAAAAGGCTACGGCGACGTGGGCGGTATGGATCTTGGCAAGAGCGATAGCTTCTGGACGCTAGGACTAAGCGCGGGCTATAAATATAAAAATTATCAATTCTTGCTAGCGGCGGAAAACCTAAACGACGCCAAATACGCCTATCATAATTCAAAAGGCGGCTACGGTGGCGGTATCGCAGGCTACGAGACTATCCCAAACGGCACGAGACTTTATGAGCCCGGCAGAAGCTTTTGGGCGAAATTTAAAGTGCATTTTTAGGGCGTAGCTCGGTTAATTCGGCATAGCTGTGAGGTTAGATTTTGCCTTAAAAGCTATGCCAAATTTGAGTATTTTTATTCTTAGCTTATAACAATACTCATGCTTACTACATTTACTTTTATGGATAAATTTAGAATCAAATTAAAGTCCATGTAACACCTAGCATAAAATAGCTTATTAAATTTTTAAAGCCAAAGGATGATTAAAATAGGGCTTTGTTAAATTTAAATTTCATATAGATTAAAAGCTTGACTGTAAAATCATAAAAATTTCGAAAGGAGAAGTATGAAAAAATTACTTGTAAAATCGAGCTTGGTTCTAGCTTTAGTAAGTTCAGCGGCACTAGCTCAAGGTGCATTTGTTGGTGGTGAAGGTGATTATTCGTTTAACTCAAAAATCAAAACAAAAAACATAGCAAGTAGTGAGAAAAATAACTTCAAAAAAGGTCACTATGGTCTTGGCTTTTATGGCGGTTATGATTTTGACAGCTATAGAGCTTATGGCGGTTATTATTATGACTTTAAAGCTAGAAAAAATGCTGGTGAATCAGATGCAAAATGGAGTAAGCATAAATTTTTAGGCGGCGTTGATTATACGCCAAATATCACTGAAAATTTTAAAGCCGTGCTTGGTGGATACACAGGTCTTGGCTACTTGAGCGTTAGAGAGAGATTTAATAACGAAACAAGTAAGAAAAATTTCAAAGGCTTGCTAGTTGGCGCAAAAGCGGGCGGTATCTACTCATTTGATGAGCATAACGCGATCGAGTTTGGCTTAAAAGCTGATAAGACTTTTTATAAGAAAAATAGCGGAGCTCAGCTAAGAGATACGACTATAGGAATTTATACAGGCTATACTTATAGATTCTAACATTTAGGCAAAGCTTAGGCTTTGCCTTATTTTAGGCTACTCTCTACCTTCAAGAAGTGGCACAAAAAGGCACTCATCTAAGTACTCTTTTTCTAAATTTCCATCTTTATCTTTTTTAAATTTAGCGATAAATTGCTTGTCATCTTTCTTCATTGGAGCTACTAAAATTCCACCATTTTTAAGCTGCTTAAATAAATTTGGCGAGATCTCATCAGCAGCTGCCGAGAGTAAGATACGATCAAACGGTGCGTAGCTTCGCCAGCCATTGTTGCCGTCATCATACCTTACGTGCACGTTTCTGATCTTTAATGCCTCGAAGCGTTTTTTCGCCTCCATGGCTAGTTTTTCTATACGTTCGACGCTAAAAATTCTATGTGCAAGCTTGCTTAAGATCGCTGCTTGATAGCCACTACCGCAGCCTATTTCTAGGATATTGTCCATATTTTCGCACTCTAGTGCCATTGTCATCTTTGCCACAGTTAGCGGTGAGCTGATCCACTGATTGCCCAGTATCGGCTGAGCGTCAAGTTTATAAGCATGTGCAGTGATTGGTACAAAAATTTCACGCTCAGTGGTAGCTATCGCATCGAACAAAAGCGGACTTAGTGTGATCTCATCGGCTATATCGCTAGCTAAATTTTGGCATTTTATCGCTTCTAGTTGGGTCAAAATTTATATCCTAAATAAAAATTAAATCGTTATTATACGATTTAAAACTTATCTTAAAATTTATAAAATCCCTAAATTTTTCTTTATCTGTGCGATCAAATTTGCGTCAAAAACCGCACTTTGCTCTAGAGTGCCATCTGGCAAAAATACCCCAGCACGTTCTAGATCAAGTGAGCTTGAGATCATGACGTAGCAGTTGTTTGCGATAGCTAGAGCCTTGCAAAGGCTAAGGTAGGCTTCCTCTCTGGCCTTGCCCCACATGGCTGGTACCATGATGATATTACAGCCTCTTAGCTTTGCCCAAAGCCTGCTATCGCGTAGTTCAAAACAGATTAGCACGCCAAGCTTTAGCCCTCTAAAGTCAAATGCATTTATCTCGTCCACATCGCCAGCGGCAAAAATTTCATGCTCTAAATTTGGCCTAAAAAGTTCGGCTTTAAATTGTGAATGAAAGACGTTATTTGAGTTAAGAAGCAAAAATTCATTATAAATTTTTGGTTGGTGCGGATTTATATTTGAAATTTGAGCGAGCCCTGCACTCTTGTTTAGGCTAGTAAGATGCGTAAAACCAAGAAATTTATCCGGGCTAAGTGCCTCTTGTAAGCGCTCAAGCAGCATCGCATCAAAGCTACCTATCATGCCACCAAGCATCGCTTTGTTTGCCCCAGCAAAAAAGCCGTCAAAGTCATATCCGCTGATGCAAAGCTCGCTTGCAAGTAGGAGTGAATTTTCGGGCGCAGCCTCAACTAAATTTGCAAGCTCTTCTAGCCGCTCGGTAGCACTTTTTGCCTTTAAAGTTAGGCTTATTAGGTTTAAATTTTTGCTCATCTATTTTCCAAATACAAATGTTATAGGTTTTTCATCATGGCAGTCTTTTGGAATTTTGCAGTTTATATCCGTGCCACCGATGTTTGGTGTAGCTTTTAAAATAACGCTTATGGCTGTGATTTTGTCATCGCGCTGTGAGAGTGGATCATTAAAAACCCAGACCTCGAAGCCAAGACCTCTAGCCTCATCATGTGAAACTACTCTTACCTCTTTTAGGTCTTTTGCTTCAAAGCCACACTGCTTGTTTATGCCAAGCATCACGTCATTTCCTAGAACGGATCCTAGCGGCGCGAAACTTGGTGCAATTTCGCCGTTTGGCATCTCTTGATAGACTTCCGCTTGGTTTGTCTCTTTTATCTTGACAAGCTTGTAGGCGTAGAAATTCTCGAGATTATTTTTATTTACTTGATCAATTATCCTTTGACTACTACTCGCACACCCCACAAAAAGCACGCAGGCAAGGGCTAAGATGCTATTTTTAAAAGTCATCAAAGCTGATACTTCCCTTGCTATAGTTTGTCACCTTTGCTTCAAAGAAATTTGACTTTTGGTCGTTAAATTTGGCAAAGTCATCGACCCATTTGATCGGGTGAGCGACGTTGTATTTGCGTTTTAGACCGATCGCAACTAGGCGCTGGTCGATGAGATAGTGGATGTACTGCTCGATGATATCGTCTGTAAAGCCCATTATTTGGTTTTGGGTGATGTATTTGCCCCATTTGATCTCTAAATTTCCAGCTTTTTCAAACATATCATAAATTTTTGCCTCAGTCTCAGGCGTGAAAAGGTCAGGCCTCTCTTTGCGAACTGAATTTATCATGTTTTGAAACAAAAGCAGGTGCGTGATCTCGTCGCGTTGGATGAAGCGTATCATCTGCGCTGAGCCTAGCATCTTGCCAGCACGTGCTAGAGCGTAGATCGCTGTAAAGCCGCTGTAAAAATAAATACCCTCTAAAATTTGGTTTGCCACCATCGCAAGAAGTAGTTTCTCATCAGTCACTTCGCCTGCAAGCTCCTCATAGACGCTTGAGATGTAGTCATTTTTCTCGCGCAAGACGTCGTCGTGTTTCTCCATCTCGTAGATGAGATCGGTGTTGTCACAGATCGCTTCGACCATGACAGCGTAAGACTTGCTGTGGTTTGCCTCTTCGTAGGCTTGGCGGCTTAGCACGGCGTTGATCTCTGGTGCGGTGATGTAAGGGTTGATGTTGTCAGCCAGGTTGTTTGTCTGGAAGCTATCCATCGAGATGAGCTGGCTCCAAACTAGGTCATACATGCGTTTTTCAGCCTCTGTGAGGTTGTAAGCGTAGTCACGCACGTCGTCTGTAGTGTCGACCTCTTTTGGAAACCATGTGTTTGCCTCCATGAGGTCCCAAAGCTTTAACGCCCACTCGTATTTTGCCTTGGTGAAATTTAAAATGCCGTGTGGGTTGCCGTTAAAGACTCTTCTGTCAGTCAAATTTTCATTTGAGCTTGGGTTGTAGATGCGTTTTCTGTTCATAAATTTCTCTCTTGTTTGTGGTAAAAATTTCTTAAAATCTTACCCAAAGCAAGGTAAAAATTTACTTTTATTTAGACGGCTTTGCTCCTTTTTATGGTCATCAAAAAGCCAGTTATTATTAGTAAAACTGCGATCACGCAAGAGATAGCAAAGACGATCTGACCGACCTCGCCAAACATCTCTCCAGTGTGCAGGCTAAGCACCTTGCGACCAGCCTTTTTTGCCTCTGGGATGCTCTCAGCCTTGCTAACAAGCTTGTTTTCTTTGATCTTGCCAGCGCTCGCGTCAAGCTTTAGTTTGCCCACTTGGCTCTCGCTAGTTTCGTAGTTTATGGTGTAGGTGCTTTGGTTGTTTTCAGGCACGTTTATCGTGAGCGATTTTAGCTCTAGCGTGACATTGTCTTTAAAAATTTGCTCCGCGGTCTCGATCTCTTTAAATTTCTCATCGCTTATTGGGATTAAATTTCTTTGAGGCATTGCTCTTTGCGCTTGGCTTGGTTTTAGCTCGAAAAATACGCTATTTACGCTGTTTCTGACCCAGCCATAAGACCAGTAAAGACCAGTTAGAGACATCACGACAAGTAGGATTGCCACGTAGGTGCCAAGGCTCGTGTGGAGGTTGTAAAAGCAGGCGTAGCCCTTTGCGTTTGTTTTGATCTTTAGCGAATTTAGCAAATTTCGCTTTATCGCTGGTGCGTAGAGGATGAGACCACTGATAGCAAGCAGAGCCATGATGATAGAGCTAATGGCAACTATTTGTTTGCCGATATTGGCTGGGACTTTGCTATCAAGCAGAGCAAGGCCTAGATTTCTATGTAGGCTTAGTATTATCATGCGAGTCTTTTCGCCCCAGTCCTCACTGATCACCTCGCCACTTCTTGGATCTATGAAGAAATTTAATTGCTTTTTATCCTTTGTAATGCTTATACGATAAGCTTCATTTGCTCCACCTATTTGTAAGCTTTCAAGCGTATCAAATTGAATCTCATTTTTTGCTTTAGCTAGGAGTTCATTTAAACTTAAATTTTCTTTTTCACTAGGAACTAGGTTTATAAAATTTTTATTTATCGCACTTTTAATCTCTTCTCTATAAGACGCAAATGGTGCTGAAAGAGTCATGAATATTAGCGGAATAGCCGCAATTAGCCCAATTATTAGGTGGATGTTGAAGATGATTTTTCCTCGTTTTAAAAACATTTTTTTCCTTTAAATTTTAATAGCGAATATTATTTTATTTTTTGTTAAGAGGAGATAAATTTGGTAAGAAATTTGCTATTTATTTTGGGCGATCGGTAAGAGATACTCAAAGGTTCTGATGACTGCGTTTAGATCCTTTTTATTTAGAGATTTAAATGGTTTTAGTAAGTAATAAAGTGGTTTAAATTTTATAATTAGCTGTAGTGAGCGCGCGTAAATTTCACTCCCTCCGGCTGCCAAATATTCGCTAATGACTTCGCTTGCAAACTCGTCTGAAATTTTAAAACGAAATAACTCATCTATAAAAACAAGCAGATCGCGACACTTTTGAAGCTCTAGGTCATGGCTAAAAAATTTTGACTCAAAGTCTAAAAATTTTATCTCATCATTTTTTATGGCAATGTCCCTAAGAGCCGGGCGTCCGTGCGCAAAATTTAATGCGTGAAGTCCAGCTAGCGCGTGGGCCGCTTTTAGTAGAATTTCATGTTTAAATTTTTCATCGTTGCTATACTTAAAAAGCCGAGAAATCGGTTCACCGACATCTTCTATCACGAAAAACTCAGTACTTTTTAGAATGAGTTTTGGGGCAGGAGCTTTGGCTTCGTTTAAAATTTCAAGTTTCTTTATTTCGTTGGTAAATGATTTATAAGGATTTGGCTTGAAAATTTTAGTTAAAAAACTACCTTCAATATTTTTTTCAATACGTTTTAACCAAAATTTTTGTCCATCAAATTCAAAGCTAAAGATACGATCATTGCCGTCACTATGACTTTTTAAAATTTCATTGACATATTGTTTTAAATTTTGCATATTTGTAATTTAGCGAAAGAAATCTGAATTTTTACATATATGTGGCGTAAATTTTAGTAAAAAGTAGTGAAAATATATTAAGCAAAAGAGATAGTAAAGCACTGGTGGAGTTAAGCGGGATCGAACCGCCGACCTCTTGAATGCCATTCAAGCGCTCTCCCAGCTGAGCTATAACCCCAAATAGATTTTGGCATTTTATCTTTTTATGGCTTACAATATTTTGAAATTCGTTTTAGTAAAATAAAATTTTAAGCAATTTTTGGATAATATTGCAAACTTTAACGCGGGAATAGCTCAGGGGTAGAGCACAACCTTGCCAAGGTTGGGGTCGCGAGTTCGAATCTCGTTTCCCGCTCCATTAACTTAGCCCGAGTGGCGGAATGGTAGACGCAAGGGACTTAAAATCCCTCGGTAGTTTTTACCGTACCGGTTCAAGTCCGGTCTCGGGCACCACGATATGGCGACATGGCCAAGTGGTAAGGCATGAGCCTGCAAAGCTTTGATCCCCGGTTCGAATCCGGGTGTCGCCTCCAAACTTCAAAAATAACTACTAAGGAATAACAGTGAGAAATTTACTTTTAGCAGTGTTTATAGCATTTTTTGTGGCTGGTTGTTCAAATACTTGGCATGGTGTAAAAGAAGATACTCATAATGCTAAAGAATGGACCAAAGAAAAGATAAATGATGGAGCTACATATATTAAAGAAAAAACAGAGTAAATTTTAGAGATTATAGTAAATTTTAAGCAAAGTTAGTTATAATCACAAATCTTTAATTCGGGAGATGGCTGAGCGGTCGAAAGCGGCGGTCTTGAAAACCGTTGAGGTGTGAAAGCCTCCTGGGGTTCGAATCCCTATCTCCCGGCCATCTATCTAATTCCTTGTATATTTTATAAAGCATTACCTAGATTTATCGTTCATAATGGCTATAAAAAAATTTCTATAAATATTCAGTCCAAAATTTACTAAAACTAAAAATAGTAGTAAATTTCTTATTCAAAGTAAGATATTCTAAGATAAGGAAAAGTTTAAGAGTTTTTATATTTTATTTTTGACTATCTTAAATTCTCAAAATAATATTTGTAGTAGCACATCCAAAATACATAATAGGTAGTAATCCTGTGTATAAATATATGTAAAATTAATAATATTGAATAAAGAATTTAAGACGAATCCAAAATAAGAATTTAAACTAAAGCAATCCATGAAAATAGTTTAAAGTTAAAGTGGCGGCTATGTTTTATGTAGTCTAGGTTTTATTTATATTTAATAGATAAAAGTACAACAGACAAAAAATAAACTACTTGCTAATAAATATTTTTTTGAAATATTATTTTGAGAGAATATCTAGCCACATAAAAGTAGCTAGATAAGGAAAAATTTCTAAAAATTTTAGATTTTTAAAAGCTCGGCTTCTTTTTCTTTTACAAGAGTATCGATTTTTGCAGTGTAGGTGTCAGTTATCTTTTGAACCTCATCTTGACCTTTTTTGCTCTCGTCTTCTGTTATAGCCTTGTCTTTTTCAAGCTTTTTGACCTCGTCATTTGCGTCTTTTCTCACGTTTCTGATGCTAACTTTGGCCTTTTCGCCCATAGCTTTTGCGTGTTTTGCATTTTCTTGGCGTTGCTCGACGGTCATCGGTGGGAAAAATAGCTTAACGCTCTCGCCGTCGCTATTTGGATTGACGCCGATATTTGCAGCTTGGATGGCTGATGAGATCGCTTTTATCATGCTCTTTTCCCAAGGAGTGATAGCGATAGTTGAAGCGTCACTTGTAAGCACGGTGGCTACTTGGTTAAGCGGAGTTGGCGAGCCATAATAATCAACCATGACGTTATCTAGGATGTTGATATTTACTTTGCCAGTTCTTAGCGTTGTAAAATCGCGCTTTAAAGAAGCGATCGCCTTTTCGCAACCCTCTTTTTGGGTATCGTAAATTTTATTTAGCATTGGTGTCCTTTATTAGAAGTTTTGTGCTTCTGTGATGATCTACTTTTAGCGACATTAACACTTTGCGCTTATCAAGTGGTGGGTTAAATTTACACTCAAAAACGCCATTTGTCATAGGTACTTTTCTAAAGCCGTCAAAGCCAGTCATGAAAAAACTACCTTCACTGGCGTTTGTATCAGTTTTTATAATGAGTTTATCTATTGCATTATTTTGTGGATAGCTATCCGGAAATATCCACTGGGCATTTAGAAATTTACTATTAAAAGTTAGTGCTATTTTTGTACCGTTCATTACGGGCGTTCTGTAAAGATCGTAAACGTCGCTTTTATCTGAAACTGCGCCTGAGTTTTGATTTAAAAGTGCTAAAAAGCCAAATTCCTTTGCAAGAGCAACCACTCTACTATCGATCTCGCCGTAAGGCACTGCGAAGTATTTTGGCTTATAGCCCATGTGTTTTTCAAAGGTTTCAACGCCCTTTTGAAAATCCTCTCTTAATGCCTCATCGCTAAGCTTCGTCATCCTTGGATGAGCGTACGAGTGGTACCCAATCTCGCCATAAGCCTCAAGTTCTTTAATCTGATCAAAATCCAAATAATCGCCATATTTATTTGCACTGGCTTCCACATAAAGCATTAGTGCAAATGGATAGTTATACTCTTTAAATACACTAAGGGCCTTGTTATAGAAACTTTTATAACCATCATCTACAGTGATGACGATCCAGTTATCAGGTATTTTTTCGCCAGCATTTACAGCATCGACTAGCTTTGAGAGCTTAACGACTTCATAGCCATTATTTTTGAAATATTCAAACTGCTCTCTTAAATTTTTAATAGAAATATCAGTGCTTGTATGTCTTGGATCATCAAAGCGATGATAGACTAAAATATGAGCGTCTGCTAAAGCAAATGTTAGCGTCAAGAATGACGCTAAAAGTGTTTTTATCATTGTTATTTTGCTGGAGTTTGTGGTGCACTAGGAGCTGATGGTACGTCGGTTGACTTTGGTATGACTAGAGATTTACTATCGACGCTATCAACGATAGAGCGTTTTAGATCTTTATTGTAGAAGTATCCAAGTGCAAGTGTATTTAAGATAAATAAAATACCTACGATAAAAGTAAATTTAGCTAAAAATCCAGCTGGTCCTTTTGCTCCAAAAAGACTCTCGTTACTTCCGCTATATGCCCCAAGTCCAATAGATGAGCTTTTTTGAAGTAAAACAGCGATAGTTATGATGACAGCTAGAGCAAACTGTAAGATCAAAAATATTAAACTCACGAAATTTCCTTTAAATTTTTAAAAATAATTGGTTGCGATTATACAAGAAAAGATTTAAATTTTTAGTTAAAGTTCTTTTTCAAGCTCATAAAGCTCGTATCTTATGCTTTTAAAAAGCTCGGCTTGTTCTAAATTTATGAGCTTAAAGCACTCTTCAAGCACGCGAGCACTCTCCTGAGCGCGCTTAAAATTTGCAGTGATTATCTCATCTAAATTTTCTCTAGCTTGCTCGCTTTTTGTGCTAGTTTTTAAAACGTCGTTTTGAGAATTTCTAAATTTTAAAAATTCTTTTTGCGGGATCTTTGCCTTGTGGCGGAGGGATTTTATCTTATAGGCGAGCTTGGCGTCATCAAAGACATATCTTTTCATATCTTCAACAACGCGAAGCCCTTCTTTTAGCCTATTTAGATTCGCATCTATTACTCGGTAGATGCGCTCATCTTTAGTCGTTTCTATTAAAAATTCCTAAAATTTGTAGTAATGATGTAAATAGATTTACAAAATCAAGATACAAAGCAACTGCGCCTTCAACTGGAGTTTCGTAGTTTCCACGGATAATATTTTGCGTATCAAAAAGTATATATGCGCTAAATAGGATCGATGAAATACTTGCGATTACAAGTTGGAACATTGTACTTTTAACAAAAATATTGATAATAGCTGCTGCAACGATAACAATTAAGGTTATGAACAACATTTTACCCATTGTTGTAAAGTCACGTTTTGTATTCATTGCAAAGACACTTAATGCACCAAAAGCAACTGTTGTTAGTCCAAATGCTTGAGCTACAATACCAGCTCCACTTGGCATGGCAAGGATCGCTGAAAGTAGCGGAGTTAACGTAAGACCACTTATGAAAGTAAACGCAAATAGAAGTATTAAATTTAATCCCTCTTTACGTTTAGCTGCCATTAAGCCAAAAAGTAGTGCAAACTCGACTATAACAAGTCCCCAAAACAAAAATCTATTTGCCGCAAAAACGCCAGCGATGCTAATACCTACATAAGCGCCAGCTGTTGCTGAAAGTAGTGATGCTGCAAAAAGTTGATAAGTTTGTTTTATAAAAGTACTTAGTGAGCTTTGAGAGTACGCAAGTTCTTCTTGATTTTGTTTTGCGTAGTTCCTATCATACAGACTCATTTTATCTCCTTATGAATTTTTGAATGAGTTTAGCCTAAAATAATTAAACAATGAATAAAAAGAATTTTAACAAATTATATTAGTTAAAAATTTATATGTTAAAGTATTTTTTAGATTAAATAAAAGTTGCTATAATCGCGTAAAAATATAAAAAATGGAGATAAATTTCTATGGATGACTCGCTACTTGAAGGTGCGGTAAAATTTATGGAAGATGGCTTTTTGGAGCATGAAGAGCTCTTTAAAAGTCTACAAAATAGACAAGACCCACATACCCTTTTTATATCCTGTGTTGATTCAAGAGTAGTACCGAATTTGATAACAAACTGCCTCCCAGGCGAGCTTTTTATGGTGCGAAATATTGCAAACATCGTGCCACCTTATAGAGTGAGCGAAGAATTTTTGGCAACGACTTCGGCTATCGAATATGCATTAGAGCTTTTAAATATCAAAAATATCATTATTTGCGGGCACTCTGATTGTGGTGGATGTGCAGCGCTTTATATGGATGAAAAAAAGCTCAAAACTACGCCAAATGTTAGAAATTGGATAAAGCTAATAGAGCCGATCAAACGAGAAGTGCTTAAATTTACAAGCGACGATCCAGCAAAGATGGCGTGGCTAACTGAGAGATTAAATGTGATAAATTCGATCGAAAATATAATGACCTATCCAAATGTAAAAGAGGAGTATGAAAAAGGAAATCTTCAAATTTATGGCTGGCACTACATTATAGAAACCGGTGAAATTTTCAGCTACGATTTAAAAGAGGGCACATTCAAACTTTTAGCAGATAAAAGAGGTGAAAATGCGTAAAATTTTAACTATCATCTTGCTCTCATTTGTAATGCTTTTTGGTGCTGAAAATAATAAAACACAAGAAGAAAATATACTAAGCCTAACAAATCAAATTTTAACTTTAAACAACCAAATCCAAATCATAAAAGCACAGCAAAAAGATACAAACTCAACAAAAGCTGATAATTCAAATTTAGCTGGACTTCAAAAGAAAAAAAATGACCTTTTGGAAAAAATTCCACTATATGTTATGCAGATTGAAGTAACTCAAAACGATATTGATAAATTTATTTTGCAAAAAAATAATTTAGAAAAAAAAGTAGCTAGATTAGAAAAGCAATTAAATAAAGATGCTTACGTTCAAAGTGCTATTGAGCTTGAGAAAATGAAGATAGATTATGCATACTTCTCAGCTTTAATTAATCTTGAAGAGATATTTAAAAAAGGTGCTAAAGCAAACTCTATAAAAGAGGTGATAGATAACGGACTTTTAAATCTACAAACAAATTCTTACGTCAGCATAAAAGAGCTAAAAGATTCGCTAAATGAGACTTCAAGCTCTTACGATAACGCATTTGCCGAGCTTGATCTAAAAAAAGAGACTGATGAGGAAATTTTAATCTATCTTAAAAACAATGCCGATCTTCTAAGTTCAAGCATGATCTTATCAGAGCTAAATTTAGTCGATACGGTCGAATATATAAATAAGCTAACTTCTATAAATTCGGCAAAATTTAACGTTGGCAAGATCGTAGTTATAATCGCAGTATTTTTATTTTTTGTCTCACTTACAAGAATTCTTGCCAAACTCACATACTGGCTTATGTCACTTATTGCATCAGGCGAAGGCGTAAAGGAAGCAAAGGATCAGATAGTAGATATCGTTAAAAAGCCTATCTCTGCACTTCTTATCATTTATGCACTAAATATTTGTATAGGTGTTGGCTTTTATCCAGTACCAGTGCCACTAACTCTAGCAAATATATTCTCGATCGTCTATATAGTCGCATTTTCATGGCTTGTTTTAACTATCCTAAATGGTTATGGCATAGTAATAATCGATAAAATTGCACAAAAGAGTAGACGAAAAGAGGTCGTAAATTTAGTTTTAAAAGTAGTCTACGTAATTGTATTAATAATCGCACTTTTACTAATTCTTCAAAAGCTTGGCTTTGATATATCAGCGCTCATAGCTTCACTTGGTATCGGTGGTCTTGCTGTTGCATTTGCTGCAAAAGACATCATCGCAAACTTCTTTGCTTCTGTTATGATGCTCTTTGATAACTCATTTTCGCAAGGAGATTGGATAGTTTGTGGTGATATAGAGGGTACTGTTGTTGAGGTTGGCTTTAGAAAGACGACTATTAGAAGTTTTGATAATGCTTTAATCTTTGTGCCAAACTCAAAACTAGCAAGTGATCCTGTTAGAAACTGGAGTAGAAGAAAAGTCGGTAGACGTATCAGAATGCTAATTGGCATTGAGTATGGAGCGACAACTGATGAGATTAAAAAATGTGTAGATGACATAAAAACTATGTTGATAAATCATCCAGATATTGCCAAAAGTGAGGATATAACAGCAAAGAAAAAAGGGCTAAAATATAGACAAAGTATAGTTTCGGTTGATGATTATGCTGGATATAAATCAAATTTATTTGTCGTGGTTGATGATTTTGCAGATAGCTCGATAAATATCTTAGTTTATTGTTTTGCAAAGACTATCGTTTGGGGAGAATTTTTAGATGTCAAGCAAGATGTAATGCTAAAGATTATGGATATTTTAAAGCAAAATGGTCTAAATTTCGCATTCCCAAGCCAAAGCTTGTATATTGAAAGTGTCAAAGATAAAATTTAAGGAGAAAACAATGAGTGATGAATTTGACTATGAAGAAGTAGAAGAAGACTACTCTGAATTTAATGACGATGAGGACGATAGTAGCGATAGTTATGACTATAATTACGATGAAAATGACTACAACTACGAAGATAGTGATGAGGATGAAGATAGTTACGACTCTTATTAAAAATACTTAATGAAATTTAATGGAATAAATTTACAGGGAGTTTTGTTTGACACACGATTTTGTAGATCAAAGTAGTTATAAAGCGATTGATGATATCTATAAAACGATATTAGACGTTATGATGGTTGCAAATGCACTATCATTGTTGCTTTTTATGATCATAGCTACACCACTACTTTTTATGTGCTTATTTTTTATAGCAGCTGGAATATTGCTTAGAATAAAATTTGACATAAAATATAGAGTATTAATATCCCTAGCATTTCACCTAAATATCATATTGCTTGTTACTATTATTGTTACTACTATGGGTTGGAATACTGGAATTTGGATAATACTTGTTGGTGTAATTTTTATAAACTACTTCCTAGCGTTTGATTCAAAGAGCCTTACTTATATAATGGCATTTTTAGAACTAATCTTGCTTATACTTCTTTATTTTATTCATAAAGATGAGGCGCCGCTGATCCCATCAGCTATACGAGGGACGATAGTTATATGCAGCATTATTTTTGCTTTTTTTATTGTTTTAAGACTTTCAATGTTTGCAGATATCATCACTTCTAGTGGATATCAGCAAATAAGAAAAGAGACGGAAGAGCTTGAAAAGGACTCAAAGCATGATTTTTTAACGCAGCTTTTAAATAGAAGAACAATAGAAAAAACTTTAAGATTTGAACTAATTGCCAACAAGGAAAGAAGTGGTAATACAAATTTAGTCATAATGCTAGGCGATATTGATAATTTTAAAAAAATAAACGATACATACGGGCATGACTGCGGTGATGAGGTCTTAAAAGATGTAGCCAGTGCCTTGAAGAAATCATTTAGAGGTAAAGACTATGTTTGCCGCTGGGGCGGAGAAGAATTTTTGATAATCTTGCCCGATACAAAGATAGAATTTATCCATGAAGTGAGCAAAAGGCTTAAAAAACAGATAAACAACGCAAAACTTCCAGATAAAACTCCAGTTACTATGACCTTTGGCATGCTAATATGTGCAAATGGTGTTGAGGTGGATTTTGAGCAAGCCATAACTTTAGTAGACAAGCTGCTTTATGAAGGCAAGCTAAATGGCAAAGACCGCATCGAATTAGAAATTTTAAAAAAGGGCTCGGATGCGTAGAATTTCACTCTATACGGCTCAAAAAATTATCATATTTTCAATATTATTAACTCACGTCTGTTATTTTTTTATTTTTTTATTTATGAAAGAAGAAATTCTAGCGGTTACGAATGTATTTTCAGTAGCAACCTATCTTTTTCTTTTAAGGCTTATCTACGATAGCCCTGAAAATAACAAGATAACAATGCTTATAGTCCAGCTTGAAATTTTATTTCATGCATTAGTTTGTATGCTGACACTTGGATGGGGATATGGATTTGGATTATTGTTTTTAGCGTCGTCGCTAATACTGTTTTTTACTTCATTTACCTATAAATTTTTTAACTACATAATAGTTGTAGTGCAAATAATTTTATCCATAGCCTGCTATGTATATTTAGATGGCCAGCCTGTAAAAGATTTTGATGGCTTTAAAGATCTACTTTTCGTTTTTAACTTAAGTATGGTTTGTGTGTTTTCGGTTGTTGTTTCGTACCTTTTGGAGAGCTCAAATTTATTTATATTTTTAAGTATCTTAGAGGAAAAAGAGATGGCTGAAAATATCTTAAATCACGATCCATTAACAGGACTTTTAAATCGTACTTCGATGCAGAAAATTTTAAGTCAAAATGATCTTTATAAAAATAGGGACTTTGCTATCGTTATGTGCGATATTGATAACTTTAAAAAGATAAACGATACCTATGGACACGGTGCAGGAGATGCTGTTTTAAAAAGCTTATCGGGCATATTTAAAAATACATTTAGAGATAAAGATAGAGTAGCTAGATTTGGCGGAGAAGAATTTTTAGCAGTTGTCTTGAGTGTAAAAAAAGATGCGGCTGTAAGTATCGTAGAGCGTGTCAGAGAGACTTTGAGTAAAAATATAGTTGAGTTTGAAAACATAAAAATCAATGCAACAATGACTTTTGGAGTAGTTGCTCATGATGGTACGGGAGAATTTAGCTTAGAAAAGATGATAAAACAAGCTGATAATCTACTTTATGCTGGTAAGCGAAGTGGTAAAAATATCGTTATGAGTGCGGATTACGACCCAAAAGCATAAATTTAGAGGCAAGAGCCTCTAAATTTTAATGTCCATACATTATGTTTGGCAACCAAAGAGAAATTTGTGGTATATAAGTAACCAAGATAAGGCCAAAGAATAAAGTAAGTGTCCACGGCAAGCACGCCATGATGACCTCTTTTAAGTTCATATTTGTAAGACCGCTTGCGACAAATAAATTTAGTCCAACAGGCGGAGTCACCATACCTATCTCCATATTTACAACCAAGATAATGCCAAAATGTATCGGATCTATGCCAAGTTGCGTTGAAATTGGAAGCAAAAGTGGCACCATGATCATGATAACGCTTGAAGGCTCCATGAACTGACCCATGATAAAGAGCAGGATATTTACAAATATCAAGAAGCCTATCATACCAATATTTGCGTCAAGTATCATCGAAGCGATCGCTTGAGGGATCTGCTCGCTAGTTAGCAAATATGCAAAAACAACGGCGTTTGCGATGATGAAAAATATCATAGCTGTTGTAAGGGCTGAGTCTAGGCAGATATCCCAAAGATCTTTTACCTTTATATCTCTATAGATAAAAAGTGAGATAAATAGCGCATAGACCGCACTTGCCGCTGCAGCTTCAGTCGGAGTGAATATACCTCCATAAATTCCGCCAATAACCACGACAACGATCAAAAGCGCCCAAAATGCTTTGGCAAATTTCTGCACTCTTACTTTAAATGGCTCAGCCTTAGTCGCTTTAAAGCCAAGCTTTTTTGCGCCAACATAGGTTTGAACGAGCATAAAAGCGCCGAGCATAAGACCGGGTACAACGCCTGCCATAAAAAGCTTACCGATACTAACCTCAGCAGTTACGCCATAAACTATCATAACAACTGAAGGCGGGATCAAAATTCCAAGCGAGCCGGCCGTTGTTATGCCGCCCACCGCGTACTCTTTTGGATAGCCAGCCTCTTTTATTGCCGCAAACATAATTGAGCCAATAGCTACAACCGTCGCAGGTGAGCTTCCAGAGACCGCTGCAAAGATGATGCAGGCAAATATCGCACTCATAGGCAAGCCACCTGGCAAGTGTCCGACCATAGACTTTGCAAAGTCGATGATACGTCTTGCTGAGCCGCCTTTGCTTAGTAAATTTCCGGCCAAGATAAACATCGGTATCGCCATTAGCGAAAATTTATTGATACCATCGAAAATTAGCTGCGGGATCGTAGCGATGTCTATATCTGTAAAAAATATCATCGTTAAAACGGTGCTAGTTCCCAGCGAAACAGCCACAGGCACGCCTATTAGCATTAGCGCAAAAAGTAGGATAAATAAAAATGCTATTGTCATCTTTTTTCTCCTTAATCTTTGACTACGCTACCATGAGCTAGCTCGTGCGCTTCGTTACTCACAACGTTTTCAGCAGGCGTTAGAGCTACTTTTATGGCTTTTTCAGTAGAGCGGTAGCTAGCTGTAACGAAGGCTATTGGAAGTACTACCATAGGTACCCATTGTGGTATGCCAAGGTCTATTATCATCTGCTCGATCTCGTGAAGAATTTGTAGATAATCAATCGAATAGACTGCGATAAATAACAAAAATACAGTGGTTAGCACATGAGAGAAGATTAAACATGCTTTTGCAAGGGCTGGTGGAAATTTTTCCACCAAAATAGTTACACTGACGTGAATGCCCTTGTTAAAGCCATACGCTGCGGCAAAAAACGCTGACCAGATAAAAAGATAGTTTGATAGCTCGCTCGCCCAAGACCAGCTTTTATCGAAAAAATATCTAGCCATAACATTTGCAAAGGCTAGCAATGTTCCACTTGCGAGCCCAACTACTGCGATAGTTTTATTTAGTGAGGCTATCGCTATATCAAGGACATTAAAAAAGCTCTTCATTATTTTGTCCCAAGAGTCTTTTCTATGAGGTCTTTACCGATAACATCATAAAATTTAGGATAGATTGACTGCATAACCTTCTGCCACTCAGCCTTTTGTGCGTCATCGATCTTATAAATTTCTAGTTTTTTACTAGCAGCGATGTATTTTTCAAGCTCAGCTATGACGTGAGCGTCCTCTTTTGCTGTCTCTTCTCTCTCGAAAGCTGTTGCTTCGCTTAGAGCTTGTTTTACATTTGCTTTTAGATCATCTGGTAGCTTGCTCCAAAATTTATCACTCATAACGACTAAATAGCCCAAATATCCGTGACTTGAAAGTGTAAGCGAGCTTTGAACTTCGTGAAATTTTGAGTTATAGAAATTTGAAAGTGGGTTTTCTGTCGCATCAACTACGCCTTGTTGAAGTGCAGAGTAAACCTCTGAAAATGGCAGAACTTGTGGGTTGCCACCAACTACTTTAATTTGTTCTTCAAGTACCTTTGAGCTTTGGATTCTAAATTTTTGTCCTTTTGCATCTTCTGGCACAAGAACTGGTTTTTTGCTTGAGCTAAAATGTTTAAATCCAGCATCCCAATAATCAAGTGCCACAAAGCCTTTTTTTGTAACAAGGGCTTTTAGCTCCTCGCCGACCTCGCCGTCTTGGACCTTATGAAGGTGTTCTGCGTCTTTAAAGATGAAAGGTAGGTCAAATAGCTGAAACTGCGGCACAATAGGCGTAAATTTTGAAAAACTTGGAGCTGCCATTTGAACATTGCCAAGCTTTAACGCACCAAAAACTCTATCGTCGTCAAGTAGCTGCGCTGATGGAAAGACTTGAACTTTTAATTTACCGCCACTTAGCTCCTCAGCACGTTTAGCAAAAAAGTCAGCTGCCTTGCCTTTTGGTGTAGAAGCTGCAACAACGTGAGCAAATTTGATCGTATAGACCTTGTCTGCACCAAATGCTAAGCCACTGATGGCACAAGTAAAAAGTAAAGCTTGTAAGAATTTCATCTTTTATCCTTTGTAATGGTTTTGTTAAACGCATTATAAATTTTAAAAATAAAAATTTAGAAATTTTGTTTCGTAAATTCACAGCTATTTATTTTTATATGTGTATTTTAGTAACAATTGTACTCTTAAAAGCTAATTTATATTTTCAAAAAATTTTTATAATTTTTCGATAACTAAACTTTTAAAGTATATTTGTTACTTTTTTACACATAAAATTTATTTTATTTTTACTTTTAATAAATTTTTGAGTCCATTTAAACAAATGTATGGGGTATTTTGCTCTAAATTTTTCTTTTCTATAAGTTTAAAAGTCAGTCAAAAAAATGTAAGTTTAGTCTTGCTTAAATTTAGCCTATATTTTATGGCTAAATTTAAAAGATTTTTATTTATTAATTTTTTATGGCTATAATACGAAACAACAAATTTTATTATTAAGGAATTATTATGTTTGAACTTAGAAAACTTCCATTTGATGCAAATAGTAATGCAGTAGTTAGCGCAAAAACCTGTGAATACCACTACGGCAAGCATCATGCAACTTACGTAGTAAATTTAAACAATCTCATAAAAGATACAAAATTTGCCAACGCATCTTTTTATGAAATTCTAACAAATAGCGAAGGTGGGCTTTACAACAATGTCGCTCAAGTTTATAACCACGACTTTTACTGGGACTGCATCGCTAAAAAAAGTGAGATGTCAAGCGAGCTAAAAGCTGCAATCGAAGCAAATTTTGCTAATTTTAAAGAGGAATTTTTAAAAGCAGCTACAACGCTTTTTGGCTCAGGCTGGGCGTGGCTTGTATTTGATCCAAGCAGCAAAAAGCTAGAGATCGTACAAACTAGCAATGCAAAAACTCCAGTGAGTGACGGCAAAGTGCCACTTTTAGTCGTTGATGTTTGGGAACACGCTTACTACATCGACAACTTCAACGCTCGCCCAAAATACCTAGAGACATTTTATGAGAACATAAACTGGGAATTTGTAAGCCAAGCTTACGAGTGGGCGCAAAAAGAGGGCCTTGGCTCAGTCGAGTTTTACACAAAAGAACTTCACAAATAATATCTGGCGGGGTTTCCCGCCTTTAAATTTCTACTTTTATCTAAATTTTTAAAATCATCAAATTTATCAGCAAAAACTATCTTGTTTTAAAAGAAAGTGTAACATCAAAAATGGCTCAAAATTTTGTTTTAGCAAACAATTTCTCTTAAAATTAAAACCAGCATAAGCTATCTTAACTTCAAATTTCTGCTTTGTTGAAAATTTTAAACCACTGCTAAATTTTATAAGCCATGGGTATAGAATTTATCACTTCAAAAAGGTACAAATTGCTCGCTTTAATCTACTATATCGTGATTGAGAGAGGTTATATACTTAAATTTAAGCAAGCAAATAAAAACTAGTGTAGGCCATTTTGTCTTTAAATTTATTAGCAAAACTTGATTTGATATTTAAAAATGTTGGGGCAATGTTCACTGTTTCAAAAATGCCCCGAGCTGTATTAATTAGGCAAGGGTAGCTTAAATTTCAAAGCCACCCAGCCAAATTTACTCAATTTATCTTTTTGAAGTGTATAAATTTATACCATTTTGTAAGCGTTTTAGCCCCTCAAGCACTCTGGCTCTTTGGGTTGCTATATTCATACGAAGGAAAAATCTATCTCCCCTGTAAGCATTGCCGTCATTTAGCCATAGTCCAGCTTTATCACGCAAGAAATTCATAAAGTCGCTCGAATCCTCGCAAAACGCGCTGCAATCAAGCCATAAAAGATAAGTCGCATTTGAAGGCAGAAGTTTTACTGGCAAATTTTGCTCTTTTATGAAATTTATAACGATTTTTTTGTTTTCAAAAAGATAATCTCTAAGCTCATCAAGCCATGTTTGACTATCGTTAAATGCCGCTATTGTCGCAGTTATCGCAAATGCGTTTGCTTCACCTATCTCATCATAATTTACAGCTGCATTTATTCTGGCACGTATTTGCTCATTTGGCGTGATGATGGCTGAGCTTTGAAGTCCTGCGATATTAAAGGCCTTTGTAGGTGAGATGCATGTGATCGAGTTATTTTTACACTCTTCGCTAACGCTGATAAATGGCACGTAGCTTAGACCAGGATCAGTTATGTCGCAGTGGATCTCATCGCTGATAACCAAAACATCGTGCTTATAGCAAAGCTCGCCTATTTTTTTAAGCGTCTCTTTGTCCCAAATTTTTCCTATTGGATTGTGAGGATTGCAAAGGAGCATCATAGTTGTTAGTGGTTGAGCTAGCTTTGCCTCAAGGTCTTCAAAATCAATCTCATAAGAGCCATCTTTATAGACAAGGTCGTTTGATAAAATTTCACGACCATTATTTTTGATGCAGTTAAAAAATACGTGATAGACGGGAGCTTGAACTAAAATTTGATCTCCTGGATTGCTAAATCTTCTAATCGCAGTAGAAATCGCTGGTATAACACCAGTGCAAAAGCACATCCAATCGTTTTCAAAGCTAACATCATGACGCCTTTTCCACCAGCCTTTAATCGCTTCATTCCACTCTTTTGGGATAAATGAGTAGCCAAAGACGCCATTATCAAGACGCTTTTGTAGGGCATTTAAAATTTCAGGTGCAGCCTTAAAATCCATATCAGCAACCCACATTGGCAAAACATCGTTTTTCATTCGCCATTTTGATGAGTTAGTGCCATCTCTACTAATAAGCGTATCAAAATCGTACTTCATAGCTTTTCCTTAAAATAAAATTTTAAATCAATTATAACCCAAAAGATACTAATATAATTTGAAATTTTCTCTCAATTTAATATTTCAAAAGGAAAAATGATGAAATTAGCTCAGGCTCTCATTTTAAGAGCCGATACACAAAAACGTTTAGAGCAGCTAAAAGGTAGGTTGCTCGATAATGCAAAAATGCAAGAAAATGAAAGACCTAGCGAAGATCCAAAGCTTCTTTTAAAGGAGCTTGATAGGCTAAGCGATGAGCTATTTAGACTGATCTTGGCTATAAATTTAACAAACTCAAGTGCAAAATTTGAAGGTGTGAGTCTAACTGAAATGATCGCTCAAAAAGATACGCTAAGCCAAAAAGCAAGCGTGCTTAGGGATTTTGCCAAAAGTGCAAGCCAAAAGGTCGATCTTTACTCAAATAGTGAGATAAAAATTTTAAGTAGTATTGATGTGGCTATGCTTCAAAAGCAAATAGACGAGCTATCCAAAGAGATCAGAGAGCTAGATATGAAGCTGCAAGAGGCAAACTGGCAAGTTGATCTTGTAGAGTAAAATTTATGGTGGAAATGTAGCTAAAGGCGAGTAAAAAGAAAAATTTATTAGGCTTGCGGGGAGAGAGCAAAAGCTTAAATTTATCCCAGCAATTTAAAAAATGTATTCTTAAAAATAAATGTTACTACCACTTACTGATTTAGCTACGTTTTGGGTGGGTTTGGGGAAGATTAATCTTTATTATGTAAGATTTCATAAAATTTTAAAAGGAAATTTATGAAACTTGACACCTTGATCGTAAAAGGCATTGAAGCTAAGAATAATCCAAATAAAGCTGTCATTCCGCCTGTTTTTTTAGCAAGCACATTTGTGCAAGATGATCTTGAAAATTTTCAAGAATTTGCATATTCTCGTGGTAGCAACCCAACCAAAAAAGCATTTGATGAAATTTTTGCAAAGGTTGAAGGCAGTAAATACGCTTTTAGCTTTGGTTCAGGCATGGCAGCAACAGCAGCTGCACTTAGCCTTATAAAAACGGGACAAAAGGTCCTGCTAAATAGCAATGTCTATGGTGGCACTTATAGATATGTCACAACTGTTTTTGAAAGCCACGGCATAAAGAGCGAATTTATAGATGATCTAAATTTTTTAAGCGAAGATGACATAAGTGACGATGTGGCGGCGATATTTATCGAAACCCCGTCAAATCCTCTCTTAAGAGTGACAGATATCGCTAGAATTTCAAAAATCGCTCACAAAAAAGGCGCTCTAGTCATCGTGGATAACACATTTTTAACGCCTTATTACCAAAGAGTACTTGACCATGGAGCTGATATCGTGGTTTATAGCGCTACAAAATATATCGGTGGACACGCTGATGTGATCGCTGGTATCGTCACGCTAAACGATGATACTTTGGCTGAGAAGATAAAATTTGCTAAAAACACTCTTGGTGGCATCATCAGCCCGATGGACGCATACTACCTAATACGTGGGCTTAAAACGCTTAGCGTTAGGTTTGACAGACAAACGCAAAATACACATAAAATAATCAAATTTTTACAAAATAATGACGCTGTTAGCGTGGTGCATTTTGCCGGCTCATATAGCGAGCAAGAGGCTAAGATGCAAGCAGCTCAAGCAAGCGACATCGGCGCTCTTATCTCATTTGAGCTCGATGAAAAATATGATGTAAATAAATTTGTAAAATCGCTAGAAATTTTTGATTTAGCAGTGAGCCTTGGTGGTGTAGAAAGTCTCATTTGCAGGCCTGCAACTATGACGCATGAGGCGTATCCAAAAGAGGTACTAGATAAGATAGGTATAAAGCAAAACTTGCTTCGCCTAGCAATTGGTATCGAAAACGTTGATGATCTAATAGCAGATCTTGATCAAGCATTTAAAAAAGCAAAAAAATAATAAAGGAGATAGATATGGCAACTACAAAATTTAAAGGTAGTGAGGTAAATTTAAGTGGAAACGAGGTCTTTGTTGGCTCTTATGCGCCTGAAGCAAAAGTCGTAGCGCAAGATCTTAGTGAGTTTAGTGTAGGCGGAAATAATGGCGTAGAAGTACTTGTTTGCTTACCATCACTTGATACTGGCGTTTGCGCAGCAGAGGCTCGTAAATTTAACGAAAAAGTAGCTGGCAAACACGGCGTAAAACTTAGCATCATCTCAAATGATTTGCCATTTGCGATGGGTAGATTTTGCACGACTGAAGGCATAGCAAATTTACATGTTGGAAGCGACTTTAGATACGGAGAATTTGCTAAAAACTATGGCGTTTTAATGAGCGATGGCCCACTAAAAGGACTACTTGCAAGAGCGGTATTTGTCATAAATGATGGCGTAATAATTCATAAGCAAATCGTTCCTGAAGTGACAGAAGAGCCAAACTACGATGCTGTATTTGATGCTATTAAAAGTAGCGGTAGTTGCGGTTGTGGCTGCCATTAAAAAAGACGTTATCTAGGCATCTATTTGATGCTTAGATAATTAATCTTAGTCAAATAGAGATTTTTCAAAAGACTTTACTACAAAGCTTTTTCTATGAAGGCTTGAATAGCCAAACTTAGCAATGGCATCTAGATGTGCCTTTGTGCCGTATCCTTTGTGCCCAGCAAAGCCATACTTTGAGTAAATTTTATCCCAGCCTTTCATTAAACTATCGCGGCTAACCTTTGCTAATATGCTAGCAGCGCTTACCCCAGCGACCTTGCCGTCAGCTTTTATCATCGTTGTGATACCAACGCCATAGTCTAAATTTCCATCATAAATGATCTCAAAACCCTCAAAGTGCACCTTAAAAATTTTGAGCGCTCGTCTTAAGCACTCACTTAGCCCAAGTTCGTCTATTTGCGCATTTGAGAAGTAGATGATGAGAAAATTTGAGCTTTTTATAATCTCTTTAAAAAGTTCCTCACGCTTTTTTGCGGTTAGTTTTTTGGAGTCGTTTAGACCTGAAATTTCTTTATTAAGCACGCAGGCTGCTACGCTTAAAGGCCCAGCTAAAGCCCCACGTCCAGCCTCATCTATGCCACAAATTTTTGCCATTAAAGTCCGATTTCATCGCTAAAATATGGTTTTAGCTCATCAAGTGGCACACTAATTTGCTCCTCGTTTAAAAAGGTAAGCCCAAGTGGCGAAAGTACAAAATTTTCGCTAACACCTGCTGTTGCGAGGATTGCTTTTAGATGAGGGTCGTTTATATCTTTAAAAATCTGCTTTAACTTTAGCTTTTTGTTGGTTTTAAGTAAGACGACATCGCAGCTAGTTTTATTATTTTTATATGTGCAGATACTTTTTATTTTGTCATTTATATAGTAGATATTATCTAGGCTTTCAAATTGGTTATTTGGCCATTTTTTACGCTCACTTTTTAGGTCATAAAGTGTCGAGAGTAATTTATTTTTATTTTTTTTAGCCGATTCTTTGGTAAATATGTCGTTAATTATAGCTTCGTATCTCGTGCCATTTGCTTCAGTCATTTGTATGCCAATATTTAGCATTTCATACTCTTTTTCTTTTTTGATAGTCGCATTATAGGCTTTGTTTTTAACGATTATTTTGCCCTTTAACTCGCCATTTTCATTTTTAACGTCTAAATTTATCTTATCAGATACAGCATTTAGCGATGAAATTTCACTGCTATTTTGCTCAAGATTACCTTTTTCGTAGTCATATTTTGTACCATCAAAAAAGATATGTCCGCTTATCTTGGCCGGCACTTTAAAGCTCTTGCTTTGCTTGAAATTTTCAAATTCATCTTTAAAATAGTTCATATAAACTTCAAATTTTATACCATTTGCCTCACCAATAAATTTATAAAATTTTGCCCAGTTTTCGTGATTTATCTCATAGCCAAATAGGCTTACTATAAGTATAAAAATCCCAATAAATGCTCTCATGTCCGTCCTTCATAGTTTTGTTGATTATAGCTTCTTTACTTTAAGCTTTTAAAACAATAATCAAATAAAGGTTTAAATTTATAAACCTAGACTCCACCTAGAAAATGGCAAAATTTCGCATTTTATGCCCTCAAGGCTAAGCTCAGCTTGGTTTGCAACGCTAATTATTTGAAGCTTACTTACACCAAGCTCTTTTAAGCTTGCGTGGAGTTTTTTAAATTTTAAAAAGATGATCTCTGGTGCAGAAAACGGCACACAGATGATCGCAATCTTCCTTTTATTAAGGAAGAAATCAATCTCTTTTGTGTAGTAAATTTCATCTTTAAATTTAAGCAATTCGCAAAAAACGACATTTGCAAAGACAGCTAAAAAATCCTTTTTTAGATACAAAGCGTTACGAAGTGCAAAATTTGTAAAGTAGAGCTTTTTGCTCGTGCTGCTCTCATCTAAATTTGGTACTAATTCTATAAAGCCATTTTCATTAAGGCTGGCTACCGCGTTATAGACACTATCTTTTGAGATTTTCATCTGCTCTTTTAAGTTTTTGTAGATACCAAAAGTACTAAGCACATCGTGACATTTTGGAGCACATTCTTTTAAAATTGCAACGCTTTGCTCGCTTAAATTTGCTCTTAAAAGCTGTTGTAAGTGAGCTGTGACCTCGCTGGAGTCTAAAAAGGCACTTGCTATCTCGTTGCCGTGAGCCAAAAAATAGCTAAAAAGCAGGTCTTGGTCCAAATTTTTCTTAAAAAATAGTATAAATTCCTCGTAGTCAAGGTAGTTTAAATTTATGCGTGCAAAGCCTTCAAGTGAGAGCGAAAATTCCTTGCTTGTAAGGATAATATTTTCAAGTGTTGCGCCCTTTAAAAAGTCTAAATTTATAAGGTCAGCAGCTTGTAAATTTTCAACTGCAAGAACCTTTATCTGGGCATTTTTTTCTAAAAATTCTTTCAAATTTGCTAAAAGCAAGGCTCTGTCTATCCTTAGATCGTCTAAATTTACATAAAGTCTCTCCTCGCTTTTATAATGGCTCAAAAACTCATAAACAAGGGCTGTTTTGCCACTTGAAATGGTGCCTATTATAAGCGTCTTTGGCGAGATGATTTCGTATTTTCTGGGGATAAATTTACTTGATTTAAGCGGCTGATTGTAATAAAGCTCTAATTGGTTCATTTTCTCCCCTTTGTAAGATGTATATGTAAATTTTTACTATACCGTCAATTCCCCCCCCCGTTATAAGCGCGATTTCATTGCTCGTTAATTCATAAAGCTCAAAAACAAGTTTGTCTATTTTTTCGTCACTTGCCTTGATTTTGTCGTTTAGTGCATCGATATTTTCTTTGGCTTCTAGCTTTTCATCAAGGCTTAAAGTAGGCATGTGCTTCTCGTAAAGCTTGATTTTTTCATTGGCTTTTAAAATTTCATCGACCAAATTTATTATCTCGTTTGCTAAATTTTCATTTTGTGGCGTGAATTGGGGAATAGGTAAAATCTCTAAGCGATTTATTTTTATTTCGCCTTCAAGTCCGCCTCCAGCATAGAAAAAGTTGAAAATTTTATAAACAGCTGTTGAATTTAAAAAAGCTAATAAAAATTTTAAATTTTCGCCAGTTATGCAATATGCAGTATTGTCTGGAATATTATTATTTATATCGTAAGCAAATTTTGGGCTTTGCACCATTCTGGCACATAAAATTTTCTCTTTTTCGAATTCCTCATAATAAGCGATGTTATCTTGCGTCTCAAACCACTTATTTGATGTTTTTTTGCGGCATTTTTTACCATTTATGGTTTCGCCACTTTGTGCTATATAAGGTAAGAAAGTTTGTAAATATCCCTTAAGACTTGGAAAATTTTCAATATCTATCTTTAACGCCGGAAATGTGCAAATGAGCCATAGCCCAGCCCACTCATAGTCATAACGCTTTATATCTCGACCCCTTAAGATCGGTCTTATGAGCTTTTGTGTCTGTTCTCTTTCTTCTCCAAAGCAGTTATTTAAAATTTTATCACGGGTGTCACTATCAATAATGAAAGCTTCGTTTAGTCCAGTTTTAACACCATAATTGATATTCACACCCCAATCTTTTAATGGCTTTGCGACTTTTTCGATTTTACTTTTTAGCTCAAATTTGCTCTTATCAAGGAAAGTAAAATTTGTTTCGTTTAGCGTGGATTGTGGTATTTGGATAAATTTTTGCATTTTTAAATTTATGGTGCTTGAAGCTAGGAAATTAAATTTTGAATTTTCACCTGCTCTTATTTTTTTAAAAATAGTAATCGCGCTATCTACGCTCGCGTCTTCAAAAACTTTAACCCCAGCAAAATCAATAATGTGTGTTATTTGCGTATTTTCTAGTATAAATTTACGCAAATTTGCACCATAGCTGGCACGGAAAAATTTATTTGAACATATAAAACCTAAAAGTCCATTTTCTTTTAGATGCGTAATGCCAAGCTCATAAAAATAGACAAACAAATCAGCCGTGCCGCTATAAACTTTATATTTTTGTAGAGCTGGCTTTTGCTCTTTTATCGCCTCTTGTCTGACATAGGGAGGATTGCCGATAACGACATCAAATTTAAAGTCAAAAGGAAATTCTAAAAGCGAGTTTGCTGCTATCAAATTTTTACTAAGATCTGTCAAAACTCGTCCTTTTGCAGCTGTGCGGAGCCAAAGAGATAGTCTGGCGATCTCGACCGCATCGGCATTTATATCTACGCCGTAAAGATTATTTTCTAAAATAGTGCTTTCTATATCGTAAAGTCCCAAGCCCTCGCCCTCATATACTTTGCGGTAAGTGTCTAATGCGCCATGCTCGGCAATTAGAAATTCTAAAGCTTGGTTTAAAAACGCACCAGAGCCGCAAGCTGGATCAAGTATCTTAAGAGATAAGAGCCACTTGCGGTAAGCATAAATTTTGTCTTTGATCTCACTTTCTGCTTTGGTTAATTTTTTGGGATTTTTTGGTGCTAATAGCTCATTTAGATCAAGCCCTAGCTCATCTTTTTTGGCTTTACAAAGCGTACCAAGTGAATTTTCAACGATAAATTCTGTTATAAACTCTGGTGTATAAAATATGCCATCTTTTTTGCGTTTGCTCTGTTTGGCATCAAATTCATTGCCATTTATTTGCGCATTTAGCTCTTCAAGGTCGTTTAGTGAGCTTTCAAAGATATGTCCTAGGATATTTACACCGATGTCGCTTAAAAAGTCATAGTCACTTAAAAACTGCGCTTCAAGCACGCTATCGTCTATCTTTAGTGTATCAAGCTCAGTATCTGTGGCAAAAAGTCCGCCATTGTAGCGTTTGATATCAAGACGTTCGCTGCCTTCATCGATGGCTTTAAAGTAAATTTTGTAAAAGTCATAAAAGCTTAGCTCGGTAACTTGGTTTTGAAATTTATCTTTTATCTCGGCTATCGTGCGAAGTCTTAGTAGTCCGCGGTCTTCGGCAAATAGTATAAAGACAAACCTATCACATAGTTTTTGAGTTAGGCTTAAAAGCCTATTTTTATCAATGCTAGTATTGTTTTTGCAAATATTTTTGAAAAGCGTAAGTCTAAATGCGCTAAAGTCTTTATAAAATTTGTTTGAAATTTCACGCTCGTGAGTGGCAAATTTTTCTTTTAGCTTTAGCGGCAGATCCGTGCTAATGCTCTCAAAGCTAAGCAGTAAATGAAGTCTTTTAAACTCGTCAAAGTTTGCTGTAAAAAGGTCAAATTTTTCAAATGTTGTCTTATTGCCGATGTAAAAGCGCAGTTCATTAAAATTTGAAACAACGACATATTTGGCATTTTCATGCGAGATAAAATAGCGAAAGGCTTGATCTATTGGGCTAAGCTCGCGGTTGGACGGAGTTTTATCAAGATGCTGTGTGGTCTGATCTTTTAGCTCGATCACGCATCTAACTTCGCCATTTATCAGTATCGCCCCGTCTGCCTTTTTGCCGTCAGTTTCGTTCTTTTTCTCACGTTCAAGATTGAAATTTGCAGGATTAGTAGTATCCAAAGTGTAGCCAAGGCAGTTTTCAAAGATATCTTTTAGAAACTGCGTTTGAAATTTCTCTTCTTTGAAGCTCTTAATGTCGCTAGCTTTTGCCTGATACATTTGCAAATTTATATAACGCTTTTTAAGCTTCTCCTCGTCTTGTTCTTGAGTTAATAAGAATTTTGTATTAAAGATCGGCATCTTTTCTCTTTAAAATTTTAATTTCTTGGAATTTTATCTTTTTAAATTTTATATCTTCCTTATTAAAAGGAAATAATTAATCAAAATTCATCAAAAAATAACGTTTTTCTTGACAACTATAATAGCTTTTTTGTAAAATCGCGTTCTCTTTACGAAAAGACAAGCGTCTTTGCTCGTACGATCGCTTGATCCTATGCGAGTTATTTTGATGTAAAGAGGTCGCGAGTTTGCGACAAGTTCTTTTTAAAGGAAAACACATGGAAAGAATCAGGTTAAAGCTAAAAGCTTACGACCATAGAGTTCTAGACCGCACTGTTGCAGCAATCGTAGAAGCTGTCAAACGAACAGGTGCCGACGTTCGTGGCCCGGTACCAATGCCTACAAAGATCAAACGCTATACAGTCTTAAAATCTCCACACATCAACAAAGACTCACGTGAGCAGTTTGAGATGAGAATACACGCTCGTATGCTTGACATCGTAGCTGCTACTCCAGAAACTGTAGATAGCCTAACAAAACTCGACCTAGCTCCAGAAGTTAATGTCGAAGTTCGTGCGATGAAATAAGCGGACAAAAGGATAAGAGTATGGAATATATTGTAGAAAAAATAGGCATGAGTAGAACGATTGCCACGAAGAGTACGCCAGTTACACTACTTAAGCTAGTTGAGGCTAAAGTATGTGAGATCGACGAAAACAAACGTGCTATCGTAGCGTATGCCCACACTAAAGCAAACAACAAAGCTATCGCTGGTCAGCAAAAGAAATACAATCTGACTGCAGAATTTAACAAATTTGCTACGCTTGAAGTAGCTAATAGCGAAGTTGGAAACCTAGACTTTACACCATTAAACGAGGCTAAAATTTTAAAAGTTAGCTTTAACTCAAAAGGTAGAGGCTACCAAGGTGTGGTAAAAAGACATGGTTTCGGTGGTGGTCCAAAAAGCCACGGCTCACGTTTCCACAGACGCCACGGTTCAATTGGTAACTGCGAATGGCCAGGTCGTGTTCAACCAGGTATGAAAATGGCAGGACACATGGGTAATGAGAAAGTTACTGTTAAAAACGAGCTAATAAGCTTTGACGCTCAAAATGGCATCGTAGTTGTAAAAGGTTGCGTTCCTGGTCACAATGGTGCAATGGGTAAAATAAGGATTGTAAAATGAGTAAAATTCACGTATTAAACGATAAATTTGAAAATTCAGGCGAGCTAGAGCTTCCTGCAAGCTACGCTGAAGTAAATCCGCACAACCTATATCTTTATGTAAAATCTTACCTTGCTGGTATAAGAGCAAATACGGCTCACACTAAAAGCCGTGCTTTTGTAAGCGGTGGTGGTAAAAAACCATGGAGACAAAAAGGACGTGGTGGTGCAAGAGCGGGTTCAACTAGAACTAACGTTTGGGTAGGCGGTGCAGTTGCATTTGGTCCAACAAACGAGAAAAACTATTTTCAAAAAGTCAATAAAAAACAAAAAAGACTAGCTCTTGAGTACGCTTTGGCAGTAAAAGCACAAGATGGTAAAATTTTCGCAGTAGATAGCATCTCAATCGAGTCTGGAAAGACAAAAGATGCAGCTAATATCATCAAAAATTTAAAAGTAAAAGATGCACTTATCGTTAAAGATTTACTAGACGACAAAACACTACTTGCTTTTAGAAATTTAGCAAACTGCTATGTAGTAGATGCAAATGAGGTAAATGCTTATCTTGTCTCTACATTTAGTTCGGTTATCATTGAAAAAGCTGCACTAAAAACTATAACAAAAGAGGGCTAAAATGGCGGATATAACTGATATCAAAACAATTATTTATACAGAAAAAACTCTAGGCCTTCAAGAACAAGGCGTTGTTGTTATCCAAACTTCACCAAGAGTTACAAAAAACAGCTTAAAAGCGGTTTTGCAAGAGTATTTTGGAGTAACGCCTGTTCGCGTAAATTCACTTAGAATTAGCGGCAAGGTTAAGCGTTTTAGAGGAAGAGCAGGCCAACGTGACGAGATAAAGAAATTCTACGTTAAGTTACCTGAAGGCGTAAGCCTAGAAAATACGGAGGCGTAAGATGGCTATAAAATCATATAAACCATATACACCTAGTCGTAGATATATGACTGGACTAAGCTCTGAAGATATAACAGCTAAACCAAGCGTTAGAAGCTTGCTTGTTAAAATACCTGCATCTGGCGGTAGAAATAACAATGGCCGTATAACTTCAAGACATAAAGAGGCAGGTGCAAAAAAACTTTATCGTATCATCGACTTCAAACGTCGTAAATTTGGTATAGAAGGTAAAGTTGAAGCGATCGAATACGATCCAAACAGAAACTGCCGTATCGCTCTTATAGCTTACAAAGATGGTGAAAAGCGCTATATCATTAGACCAAATGGCCTAAATATCGGTGACGTTATCGCATCTATCGATGAGGGTTCACTAGACATTAAACCAGGCAACGCTATGAAACTAAGATTTATCCCAGTTGGTACTATCGTTCATAACGTAGAGCTAAAACCTGGTAAAGGCGCTCAGATAGCTCGTTCAGCTGGCGGTTATGCTCAGCTAATGGGTAAAGAAGAGAAGTATGTTATCTTAAGAATGCCAAGTGGCGAGATGAGACAAGTACTAGCTGAGTGTATGGCAAGTATCGGTGTAGTTGGCAACGAAGACTGGGCTAACATCACTATCGGTAAGGCCGGACGTAATCGCCACCGCGGTATCCGCCCACAAACACGTGGTTCTGCTATGAACCCAGTTGATCACCCACACGGCGGTGGTGAAGGTAAGAAAAATTCAGGCCGTCACCCAGTTACTCCATGGGGTAAACCAACTAAAGGTGCTAAGACTCGCCGTAAAAAAGCTAGCGATAAGCTTATAATTTCAAGAAGGAAAGGAAAATAGAGATGGCAAGATCACTCAAAAAAGGTCCTTTCGTAGATGATCATGTAATGAAAAAAGTTATTGCCGCAAAAAATGCAAACGATAACAAACCAATCAAGACTTGGTCAAGACGTAGCACGATTGTACCTGAAATGATTGGACTAACATTTAACGTTCATAATGGCAAGAGCTTTATTCCTGTATATGTTACAGAAAATCATATAGGCTATAAACTTGGCGAATTTGCTCCAACACGCACATTTAAGGGTCACAAAGGCTCAGTGCAAAAGAAAATCGGCAAGTAAGGGGAGATGATATGAGTAGAGCAATTATAAAATTCGTAAGACTTTCTCCTACAAAAGCAAGACTTATAGCAAGAGAAGTTCAAGGCATGAATGCCGAGCTAGCACTTGCAAGCTTGCAATTTATGCCAAATCGTGGTGCTAAATTTATAGCAAACGCTATTAGCTCAGCAGTAGCAAATGGCGGATTTGAGCCAGAAGAGGTTGTAGTAACTAGTTGCCGCGTTGACGCTGGTCCTGTATTAAAGAGATTTAGACCAAGAGCAAGAGGAACAGCGAGCAAAATTCGCAAACCTACTTCTCATGTAATGGTAGAAGTATCTAAACCTGAAAAGAAGGAAGCATAATATGGGACAAAAAGTAAATCCAATAGGTCTTAGACTAGGAATTAACCGCAACTGGGAATCTAGATGGTTTCCAACCAAACAAAGTCTTCCTGAAAATATCGGTGAAGATTACAAAATTCGTGCATTTTTAAAGAAAAAACTTTACTATGCAGGAATCAGCCAAATTCTAATCGAAAGAACGGCTAAAAAACTTCGTGTAACCGTAGTTGCAGCTCGTCCTGGTATCATCATCGGCAAAAAAGGTCAAGATGTTGAAAACCTAAAGAACGAAGTTAGCAAACTTATCGGCAAAGAAGTAAATGTAAATATCAAAGAAGAAAGAAAAGCTCAAGCTTCAGCTCAACTTGCTGCTGAAAACGTAGCTATGCAACTTGAAAAGCGTGTCGCATTTAGACGTGCTATGAAAAAAGTTATCCAAGGTGCTCAAAAATCAGGCGCTAAAGGTATCAAAATTTCAGTTGCTGGTCGTTTAGGTGGCGCTGAGATGGCAAGAACCGAGTGGTATCTAGAAGGTCGCGTTCCGCTTCATACTCTTAGAGCAAAGATTGATTACGGTGTAGCTGAGGCTCATACGACTTATGGAAACATAGGTATTAAAGTATGGATTTTTAAAGGTGAGGTTCTTCAAAAAGGTGTTCAACCTGAGAAAACCGAAGAAGAAGCACCTAAGAAAACACGTAGAGCAAGAAGAGGTAAATAATTATGTTGATGCCTAAAAGAACGAAATTTCGTAAGCAAATGAAAGGTCGCAACCGTGGTTATGCGACTCGTGGAGCATCTTTAGCAACTGGCGAATTTGCACTTAAAGCTGTTGAGGCTGGTAGAATAAATTCTCGCCAAATAGAAGCTGCTCGTCAAGCTCTAACTCGTCACGTAAAAAGACAGGCTAAAATTTGGATTAGGGTTTTCCCTGATAAGCCACTTACTAAAAAACCTCTACAAACTCGTATGGGTAAAGGTAAGGCTGGAGTTGAAGAGTGGGTTATGAATATCAAACCTGGTCGTATAATATTTGAAATGGCTGGTGTTAGCGAAGAGTTAGCTCGTGAAGCTCTAACTTTAGCTTTACACAAACTTCCTTTCAAATCAAAATTTGTAACGCGAGAGAGTGAAAATGAAATATACTGAGTTAAAAGATAAGAGCGTTGCAGAATTAAACGCGTTGCTAAAAGAGAAAAAGGTGCTTTTATTTACTTTAAGACAAAAGCTAAAAACTATGCAGTTAAGCAACCCTAATGAGATTAGTGCTGTTCGCAAAGAGATAGCTCAGATCAACACTGCAATTAGTGCAACAAGACAAGGGGCGTAAAATGGCATTAAAAAGAGAAATTCAAGGTGTTGTTTTACAAAAAGCTGGAGATAAAACAGCTACTATTTTGGTAGAAAGACGCGTTATGCACCCAAGATACCATAAATTTGTAAAACGCTTTAAAAAGTATTTAGTTCACGATGAGAAAAATGAGACAAGAGCAGGCGATACAGTTGTTGCGATCGAGTGCAGGCCACTTTCAGCTCGCAAGAATTTTCGCTTAAAAGCTGTATTGGCAAAGGGAGTTGAGTAATGATTCAAAGTTTTACAAGACTTGCAGTTGCTGATAATAGTGGTGCAAAAGAGTTAATGTGTATAAAAGTTCTTGGCGGCAGCAAAAGAAGATACGCTACACTTGGCGATATCATAGTTTGCTCTGTTAAAAAAGCTCTTCCAAATGGTAAGATCAAAAAAGGACAGGTTGTAAAAGCTGTTGTCGTAAGAACTAAAAAAGAGGTTCAAAGAGATAATGGTTCGTTAATCCGCTTTGACGAGAATGCAGCTGTTATACTTGATAGCAAAAAAGAGCCAGTCGGCACTCGTATTTTTGGACCAGTTGGACGTGAAGTTAGATATGCTAACTTTATGAAGATTGTTTCGCTAGCTCCGGAGGTTTTATAATGGCTAATGTAAAATTTAAAGTCAAAAAAGGCGATACTGTTAAGATCATCGCTGGTGACGATAAAGGCAAAACTGGTAAAATTTTAGCAGTTCTTGCAAAAAAAGGTCAGGTTATAGTTGAGGGATGCAAAATAGCTAAAAAAGCTATCAAACCAAGCGAAAAAACTCCAAATGGTGGTCACGTAAATAAAGAGATGCCAATTGACATATCAAATGTCGCGAAAGTTGAAGGATAAGAGATATGAGTAGATTAAAAGATAAATTTAACGAAACTATCAAGCCAGCTCTCGTAAAAGAATTTGACATCAAAAATCCAATGCTTATCCCTGCACTTGAGAAAATTGTGATCAGTGTAGGCGCTGGAGACTCTGCTAAAGATCAGAAAGTGCTTCAAAATATGGCTGATACCATTTCACTTATCGCTGGACAAAAAGCAGTTATCACTGATGCTAAAAAATCAGTTGCTGGCTTTAAAGTTCGCGAAGGTTTCCCTGTTGGTATCAAAGTAACTTTGAGAAAAGAGCAAATGTATGCTTTCTTAGATAAGCTAATCAGCGTTGCTCTCCCAAGAGTTAAAGATTTCCGTGGTCTTCCAAAAAATGGCTTTGATGGACGTGGAAACTATAACTTCGGTCTTAGCGAGCAGCTAATGTTTCCAGAGGTTGAGTATGATAAAATTTTACGAACTCATGGTATGAATATTACGATTGCTACTACGGCTAAAAATGATAAAGAGGCATTCAAATTGCTAGAGCTATTTGGTGTGCCGTTTGCAAAAGGAAAGTAAAATGGCAAAGAAATCAATGATAGCAAAAGCTGCACGCAAGCCAAAATTTGCGGTTCGCGGCTATACTAGATGCCAAATTTGCGGTCGTCCGCACTCTGTTTATAAAGATTTTGGAATTTGCCGTGTTTGCCTAAGAAAAATGGCTAACGAAGGCCTAATACCTGGTCTTAAAAAAGCAAGTTGGTAAGGAAGAGAAATGTTAAACGATTTAATATCAGATGGATTAACACGCATTAGAAATGCAAGTATGAGAAAGCTTGAAACTGCGAAATTGCTTCATTCTAAGGTTGTTGAGGCTACTCTTTCTATCCTTGCAGCAAAAGGCTATGTAGAGAGCTACAACGTTATCGAAGAAGGTAACAAGAAATTTATAAATGTAGTTTTAAAGTATGATGAGTACGGCAGAAGCGTTATAAATGAGCTTAAAAGGGTTTCAAAACCTGGTCGTCGTGTTTATCAAGGCAAAGACGACATTAAGCGTTTTAAAAATGGTTACGGAACAGTTATCGTTAGCACAAGCAAAGGCGTTATGAGCGGTATTGAAGCAAGTAAAGCTGGCGTTGGCGGCGAAGTTCTTTGTACAGTTTGGTAATAAACTGCATTAAACGCTATTTAACCTTATGATTTTAAGGTTAAATTTTTAGCTTGGTAAAATTTTAGATTTTGCCAAAGCTAAATTTAGAAATTCAAATGAAGGTTTCGTCAAATTTGACGATAAAATTTACGGCATTGTGGTGTTTATTCGTAAATGTAGGAACACCCTAGACAAGTAAAGGAAAAAAATGTCACGTATTGGAAAACAGCCTATCGCTATCCCAAGTGGTGTAGACGTTAGCGTTGAAAATAATGTCCTAAAATTTAAAAAGGGCAATCATATAAAAGAGCTTGACACAAAAGGTCATGTTGATGTCAAGGTAGAAAATGGTCATATAGTTTTTGCTCCAAAGGGCGAAGATCGCCAAAGTAGAGCTTACTGGGGAACATATAGAGCACTTGCTAATAATATCGTAACTGGTATCACTGCGGGATTTACTCGCCAGCTTGAGATCAACGGCGTTGGTTACAAAGCAGCTGCAAAAGGTAAAATTTTAGAGCTTTCTCTTGGTTTTTCACACCTTATCAACTATGAGCTACCAGCAGGCGTTGAAGCTAGTGTTGAGAAAAACGTTATTACTATCAAAGGTGATGACAAACAAGTAGTAGGTCAAGTGGCTGCTCAAGTTAGAGGATTTAGACCACCTGAGCCATATAAAGGTAAGGGCGTTAAATATCTAGAAGAACGCATCATCCGCAAAGCGGGCAAGACATCTAAGAAGTAAGGAGCGGTAAATGACAGCAAAAGTACTAAAAAGAAAAATCGCTCTTAGAATTAAGAGAAAAAGAAGAATCAGAGGTAAAATTTCTGGTGTTGCATCTTGCCCAAGAGTTTCTATTTTCAAATCAAACAGAACTCTTTATGTTCAAGCAATTGATGACGTTACAGCTACTACACTAGCTGCAGTAGATGGTAGAAAGATAGGTATAAAAGCAAATAAAGAAGGTGCGGTCACTTTAGCTAAAGAATTTGCTAAGGCTTTAAAAGCTAAGAAGATAGATGTTGCAGTTTTTGATAGAAATGGTTATTTGTACCATGGCGTTATCGCAGCATTTGCTGAAGCTTTAAGAGAAAATGGCATCAAGCTATAACCCAAAGGAAAATCGATGGAAAAATATAATAGAGAAGAATTTGAAGAAGTAATCGTCGATATCGGTCGGGTTACAAAGGTTGTTAAAGGTGGTCGTAGATTTAGATTTACAGCTTTAGTTGTTGTTGGTAATAGAAATGGTCTAGTTGGCTTTGGTTATGGCAAAGCTAAAGAGGTACCAGATGCGATGAGAAAAGCAATTGACGACGCATTTAAAAATATTATCCACGTTAAGATCAAAGGCACAACTATCCCTCACGACGTAGAGGTAAAATACAACGCAAGTAGAATGCTACTTCGCCCAGCTAGCGAGGGTACCGGTGTTATTGCTGGTGGTAGTGCACGTCCTATCATCGAGCTTGCAGGTATTAAGGATATCCTTACTAAATCACTTGGCTCAAACAACTCAGCAAACGTCGTTCGTGCTACTATAAAAGCACTTAGTTTGCTAAAAAGCTAAGAGAAAGGAGTTAAGATGGCATTAGAAAAATTAACACCTGCTGCAGGTTCAACTCATGCAACCAAAAGAATAGGTCGTGGTCAAGGTAGCGGCAATGGCAAAACTGCTGGCAAAGGTAACAAAGGTCAAAGAGCAAGAAAAGGCTACAATGAGAAAAGAGGTTTTGAGGGCGGACAGCAACCACTTCAAAGACGCCTTCCAAAAGTAGGTTTTACTTCTAAATTTGAAAAACCTTATGTTATTAATGTCGAGAAAATTGCAGCTATAAAAGAGCTTACTGAAATTTCAATAGCAACAATAGCTAGCGTTCATAAAATTTCAAAGAGCGTTACTAAGATAAAACTAATCGGTGCAAGTGCAAAAGCTCTTGCTTCTAAGATCAAAGACGAGAACGTTAGCGTTAGCGGAACAAAATAATGGATAAAACACTGACCAACAAGATTTTAATCACGTTGGCATTTTTGTTCGCATACAGGATACTGGCTTATGTGCCAGTTCCTGGTGTTAATGTCGACGTAATTAAAGAATTCTTCAATTCAAACAATAGCAATGCCTTGGGCTTATTTAATATGTTTAGTGGTAAAGCTGCTGAGCGTTTAAGTATTATCTCTTTAGGTATCATGCCTTATATTACAGCTTCGATCATTATGGAGCTTTTAGCAGCAACATTTCCAAAATTAGGTCAGATGAAAAAAGAGCGTGACGGTATGCAAAAGTATATGCAAATCATACGTTATGCAACCATCGTTATCACTCTTGTACAATCAATCGGTGTTTCTATCGGACTTCAAAGCTTAAGCGGACGCGGTGGCGAACAAGCTATCATGATAGATATAAATTTATTTATCGCGATCTCTGCTGTATCTATGCTAACTGGAACTATGCTACTTATGTGGATAGGTGAGCAGATCACACAACGTGGTATAGGTAATGGTATAAGTCTTATCATCTTTGCAGGCATCGTCTCTGGCATACCTAGTGCGATCGGTGGGACTATAAATTTAGTAAACACCTCTGAGATGAATTTCTTAACAGTCATCGCTATTTTAGCGATTATTTTAGCTACCATTGGTGCTATTATATTTGTTGAGATGGGTGAAAGGCGTATCCCTATTTCTTACTCAAGAAAAGTGATAATGGAAAATCAAAACAAACGTATAATGAACTATATACCGATCAAAGTAAATTTAAGCGGTGTTATTCCACCGATATTTGCTAGTGCGATTTTGATGTTTCCAAGTACGATCTTGCAAGCTAGCACAAATCCAATCATTCAAGCTATCAATGACTTTTTAAGTCCAAATGGCTATATGTTTAACGTTTTAACATTTTTATTTATTATCTTCTTTGCGTTTTTCTATGCATCGATCGTATTTAACACAAAAGATATAAGTGAAAATTTAAAGAAACAAGGCGGATTTATCCCAGGTGTTAGACCAGGCGAGAGTACAGCTAGCTATCTAAATGAAGTAGCTGGTAGGCTAACTTTAGGTGGTGCTTTATACTTGGGTATCATTTCAACGCTGCCTTGGGTACTTGTAAAGACTATGGGTGTTCCATTTTATTTTGGTGGCACGTCAGTACTTATAGTTGTTTCAGTAGCACTTGATACTATGAGACGTATAGAAGCTCAGTCTTATACAAATAAATACCAAACTCTAAGTGCAGTAGGTCTATAAAATGGCTATCACGCTAAAAAGACCAGCTGAGATAGAGAAAATGAGAGCGGCGAACAAGATCGTCGCTCGAACTCTTGATCACGTTTCTACGATCATAAAACCTGGAATTTCACTTCTTGAGATAGATAAAATTTGTGAAGATATGATAAGGGCTGCTGGAGCAAAACCGGCTTTTAAAGGGCTCTATGGCTTTCCAAATGCAGCTTGCATAAGTGTCAATGAAGTGGTGATCCACGGAATCCCAAATGAGTACAAGCTAAAAGAGGGCGATATCGTTAGTGTTGATATTGGCTCAAATTTAGATGGTTATTTTGGTGATTCAGCTAGGACTTTTGGAGTTGGTAAAATTTCAAAAGAAGATGAGGCTTTGATTGCTTGCTCAAAAGATGCGCTATATTTTGCGATTGATATCATAAGAGCTGGTATGCATTTTAAAGAAATTTGCTACGAGCTTGAGAAATTTATACTAGGTAGAGGCTATGTACCTTTACGTGGATATTGTGGTCACGGCATAGGTAAAAGGCCACACGAAGAGCCAGAAATTCCAAACTATCTTGAGGGGCATAATCTAAAAGCCGGACCAAAGATAAAAGATGGAATGGTTTTTTGTATAGAGCCGATGATCTGCCAAAAAGATGGTACGCCAGTTTTAGGAAGTGATAACTGGAAAGTAACCTCAAAAGATGGTTTGAGAACCAGCCATTATGAGCATTGCATGGCGATAGTTAATGGTAAAGCTGAAATTTTAAGCCAAGCATAAAATTTATAGCAAATTTAAAGAAAGGAGAGTTTGTGGCAAAAGACGATGTCATTGAGATTGATGGAAATGTTGTTGAAGCACTGCCAAATGCAACTTTTAAAGTTGAGCTTGACAACAAACATATAATTTTATGTCATATCGCCGGAAAAATGAGAATGCATTATATAAAGATAATGCCTGGCGACCGCGTAAAAGTAGAACTTACGCCATATAGCCTAGATAAAGGCAGGATTACTTATAGATATAAGTAAATTTAGCCTCTTGGCAAATATGCTAAGTAAATTTAAAGCTGGTTTTGGATAAAATCCAAGCTTTGCGAAAAGCTGTATGAAGAATTATTTTCAAAGTTCCCCACTTATTTTGAAAATAGTTGGTCTAAATTTCTTCTTTAGACCTGATGCAGCCCCTAAAAAAGTGGAATAAATTTTTAGGAGACTAAAATGAAAGTTCGTCCTTCTGTAAAGAAGATGTGTGACAAATGTAAAATTGTCAAACGTAGTGGCATAATTCGTGTTATCTGCGAAAATCCAAAACATAAACAAAGACAAGGATAAGGCATGGCACGTATTGCAGGTGTAGATTTACCAAACAAAAAGAGAATAGAGTATGGTTTGACTTATATCTATGGTATAGGTCTTTACAAATCTCGTCAAATTCTTGACGCAGCTGGAATTTCTTATGACAAGAGAGTCTATGAGCTTAGTGAAGACGAAGCGGCAGCTATCCGTAAAGAAATTCAAGAGCATCACGTCGTTGAGGGTGACTTGAGAAAACAAGTTGCTATGGATATCAAAGCTCTTATGGATCTTGGAAGTTATAGAGGTCTTCGCCATAGAAAGGGTCTTCCTGTTCGTGGTCAAAAGACTAAAACTAATGCTAGAACCAGAAAAGGCAGACGTAAAACTGTCGGTGCAGCTACTAAGTAAGGCAAGGGTTAAAGGATAATAAATGGCGAAAAGAAAAATTGTTAAGAAAAAAGTAGTTAGAAAAAGCATAGCCAAAGGTATCGTTTATATCAGTGCAACATTTAACAACACTATGGTAACTGTAACTGATGAAATGGGAAATGCTATTGCATGGAGTAGTGCAGGTGGCTTAGGCTTTAAAGGTAGTAAAAAATCAACTCCTTATGCAGCTCAGCAGGCAGTTGAAGATGCTCTAAATAAAGCAAAAGAGCATGGTATAAAAGAAGTTGGTATTAAGGTTCAAGGTCCAGGTAGCGGACGTGAAACGGCTGTTAAAAGTGTAGGAACTGTTGAAGGAATTAAAGTATCTTTCTTTAAAGACATTACACCTTTACCACACAATGGTTGTAGACCGCCAAAACGCCGCCGCGTATAATTAGAGAAAAATAGGAGAAATTATTATGGCTAGATATACAGGACCTGTTGAAAAATTAGAAAGACGTCTTGGTGTGTCTCTTGCGTTAAAAGGCGAAAGAAGACTTGCTGGTAAAAGTGCTTTTGAAAAAAGACCTTATGCACCAGGACAACATGGACAAAGAAGATCAAAAATAAGCGAATATGGCTTACAACTTCGCGAGAAGCAAAAAGCTAAATTTATGTACGGTGTTTCAGAGAAACAATTTAGAAGATTATTTCAAGAAGCAGCACGTCGTGAGGGCAACACTGGTGCTCTTTTGGTTCAACTACTAGAGCAAAGACTAGATAATGTTGTTTACAGAATGGGCTTTGCAACAACTCGTCGTTTTGCTCGCCAGCTAGTAACTCATGGACATATTTTAGTAAATGGCAAAAGAGTAGATATACCATCTTACAGAGTTGAGCCAGGTGCAAAAGTAGAGATTGTTGAAAAATCTAAGAACAATCCACAAATTGTTCGCGCAATAGATCTTACAGCACAAACCGGTATTGTTGCTTGGGTAGATGTTGAAAAAGAGAAAAAATTTGGAATTTTCACTAGAAATCCAGAAAGAGAAGAGGTTATCATTCCTGTTGAGGAAAGATTTATAGTAGAGCTTTATTCAAAATAATAGAGGGTATAAAGATGAGAAAGATTACTACATCAGCTTATATGCCAACTGAAATTGAAGTTAAAAGTGTTAGTGAAAATGTTGCTAACATTACAGCATATCCTTTTGAGGCTGGTTATGCTGTTACTTTGGCTCACCCATTGCGTCGTCTTCTTTACACAAGTACAGTAGGTTTTGCTCCTATTGGTGTAAAGATAAAAGGCGTTAGCCACGAATTTGACAGTATGCGTGGTATGCTAGAAGACGTAGCTTTTTTTATTATAAATTTGAAAAAAATCAGATTCAAATTAAAAAGCATTAGCGAGCGCGAAGTTATAGAGTATAGCTTTAAAGGACCAAAAGAGATAACTGGGGCTGATCTAAATAATGATCTAGTTGAGATCGTTAACCCAGACGCATACCTTGCTACAATAAATGAAGATGCTGAGTTAAATTTTTCAGTTATCATTCAAAAAGGTATCGGATATGTTCCTAGTGAAGAGATTAGAGAAGAGATCGAAGACGACTATATCGCACTTGATGCTTTTTTTACACCTGTTAAAAAGGCAGTTTACGATATACAAAATGTCTTGGTTGAGGATGATCCAGACTATGAAAAGATTGTATTTACTATAACAACTGATGGTCAAGTTAGTCCGATAGAGGCTTTTAAAAATTGTTTAGAAGCCATGTATCAACAAATGTCAGTATTTAAAGGAATTTTAGATATTGATGTTAGTACTCCAGTTACTAGCTCAAGTGCAGGCGGTGAGTTTTCAAAGTTACTTTCTAGCGTAGAAGATCTAAATTTAAGCGCTAGAAGTTTCAACTGCCTTGACAAAGCTGATATTAGATTTATTGGCGAGCTTGCATTAATGGACGAAAATGAGCTTAAAGAGCTTAAAAATTTAGGTAAAAAATCTCTTGAAGAGATTAAAGCGGTTATGGAAGAGATAGGCTATCCAGTTGGTGCCGATGTGTTAAAAGATGGCAAAGAGCAACTAAGAAAGAAAATAACCGAGCTTAAAGCACAAATGAGTGTAAAAGAATAAAAGGACAATAGATGAGACATAAACACGGATATCGCAAACTTGGTAGAACGTCATCTCATAGATCTGCATTGCTTAAAAATTTGGCGATAGCTATCATCAAAAGCGAAAAGATAGAGACGACTTTACCAAAAGCAAAAGAGCTTAGAAGCTATGTTGAAAAGCTAATCACAAGAGCTAGAAAAGGTGACTCTAATGCTCATAGAGCAGTATTTGCTTCTTTACAAGATAAAGAAACAACAAATAAATTAGTTACTGAAGTAGCTCCAAAATTCAAAGAGCGCAATGGTGGCTATACAAGAATCATCAAGACTCGTGTTCGTAGAGGCGACGCGGCAGAGATGGCTTATATAGAGCTAGTAGCTGAATAATTATTAGAGAGCTTTGGCTCTCTTTTTTATTTTTTATATAAAATTTCCCACTTTTAAAATAGAATCTTTCTTCCAAAAGCTTTCTCAAACTATAAATTTCTTTAATTATCTATCAAATTTATTAACCAAAAAACCATAAAATTTTTTATAGTTAAAAGTTGCAAATTTTCTAATCTAAAATCATATATTTTAAATTTTTACCTTTGAACTCTATGCTAAAATTTTATTTTATAAAGACGATATTTGTTTCAGGCATCTAATAAATTTCAAAGGATTTGAGATGATAGGTAGTGTAAATGGAGTTGGCACAAATTTTTATGTTAGCTCACAAAGTAGTAGAGCGCAAGAGCTTGATACTAAAAATACTAAATCCAATATAGACAAAAATTCTTTAAATGATTTATCTAGCAGTTTGGTTGATGAACGAAAAAGTCATACCTATACTAGAGGTGAGCCAATAAATCTAAATGAAACAAATACGATAAAATTTCAAAAAAATAGCGAGAATCTAACATTTGCTAGCAATTTCTCACTCTCAGGCATAGCTGCTAATGGTAAGATAAGCATCTGGGGCAAGCTCATGGGATACGACAAACAAGTCAGCCAAGATGAGATAAATGATCTCAAAAATTTTATCAATCAGACCAAAGCGCTTGGCTTTGGTAGAGCTCACGAAGAGATCATAGGATATTATCCAACAGATGTCGATCTCTTTGCAAAAGAGTACACGTCAAAACTTGATGGCAACATACTTCTCGGGCTTGGTCACAAGAGCCACGTGGAAGGGTTTGAGATACTTGATAAAGACCTAAGCATAGATGAGTTTAAAGATAAGTGGATTGATTATGCACTTAGGCAGTATCTTGGTGAAAGAGTCGGCGTGGAGAGCATTACGATAGGCAAAAAGGCTATCTCTATGCTAACAAGCACTAATAAGCCTCCAGTTGAGTATCAGACGCTACAAAATATAAATTTTACTGACGAAGAGAGCAGGCAGAGATTTCTTACGCTTATGAAAGCTGGCATGAAGAGTGGGGCGGATTTTAAAGAGGTGGTAGAGGGCGTGCTCTCGCTTTATAATATGCAAAATACGGACAAACTTGATGGCAACAAAGTCTATGCTTCAGTGATCGGACGAAGCGAGAAACTGGCTACTTACGACATCAACAAAGATGAGAAATTTGCCTATCTTAAGGAGCTAATGCAGCTTGAGAAAAACGGAGTTGATATACTAAAGCTAATGGAAAAAGTGGAGCAAAAACATAAACTAGATATAAAAGTGTAGGCTAAGTTTAGCTTTTTGTACCGCCTATCTTTTATGATTTTAGTCATAAGAGGCTCTTTTTACTTGGTTTAAATTTTTAAATGATAGAATCTTGATTTCTATTATTAAAATTACGGAGAACTCGTGAGAAAGCTACTTTGGCTAAATCCCGTTGTAAAAAATATGTATGACTTCTCTGCATTAAAAGAGCTCTTTCAAAACAAGGGCTTTAACATAGTACAGTGCGAAAAAGATCATGTTAGCGATATCAAAAATTCATATAAAAATTTATGCTCTAAAGGTATGGTTTTAGACAGTCGCTGTCCAAGAGCTGTAAATTTTATAAGATCAAATTTTAAAGAATTTTCAAACGATATTTCAAGCTTAAATCCCATTTTAATAGAAAGCGCCATTGAGCTTAGCTCAAAGCTAAAAGAAGATGAGTGGCTTTATATAACAACGCCTTGTGAGGATTTGGCAGAGCTTGGAAATTCTTTAAAATTAGAGCGAACTACATTTTTAACATGGAAAAATTTTAAAGAGTTAAACGACATAAATTTACAAATAAGCAAAATAGAATCAAGCCCGATCCCACCTGGATTTTTTGAAAATTTAGGCATAAAAACACTAAGCTTATGCAGTAAAGAAAAGATACAAAACGCATTTTCATATAAATTTAGCGAGCTTAAAAACTATCAGATCATCGAGCTTTTATACTGTGAAAATGGCTGTCACAATGGAGATGGGCTGTGATAGAAATTTTTAAAAAGAGCGTTTTGATCCTAGCGATCTTTGCCCTCTGGCAGGTTGTTTGCGAGCTTAAAATTTTCACACCTTATATATTGCCAAGTCCTATTACGACAATTAAAACGATGCTTGATATGAGCTTAAACGGTGAGCTAATAACGCATGTAATGATTAGCTTTAAGCGTATATTTATTGGCTATATTTTGGCTTTTGTTTTGGCATTTGCTTTTGGCGGAGTGGCGGCGCTATTTCCAAAAGCTAGTATTTATTATGAGTGGATACTAGAGTTTTTTAGAAATGTTCCGCCACTTAGCCTTATTGCTATTTTGGTACTTTGGTTTGGTATAAACGAAACACCAAAAATTATTATTATCATCCTAGCATCGTTTTTTCCAATGTTTTTAAGCATTTCAAAAGGGCTAACTAGCTGCGATGTGAAGCTTATTGAAGTTGGTAAAATTTTTTGTTTTAGCAAATTTGAAATTTTTTACAAAATCATCCTAAAAAATGCCATAAAGGATATCTTTGTCGGTATGCGTATAGGTTTTGGCTACGCGATGCGAGCGATTGTGGGAGCGGAGATGATTGCAGCTTCTAGCGGGCTAGGCTATCTCATACTAGATGCGGAGGAGCTTTCACGTGCAGATAGGATATTTGTAGGCATTTTTACGATTGGAATTTGTGGCGTACTCATAGATAGGATATTTTTATTTTTGATATCTAAATTTAGCTTTTTGCGAAGCGAAAAATGATAGAAATTTTAAATTTATCAAAGCTTTTTTTTATTAATGGCAAGCGTATCGACGTTTTAAAAGAGCTAAATTTAAGCATAAAAAAAGATAAGATCACCGTAATACTTGGCAGAAGTGGATGCGGTAAAACTACGCTTTTAAGGCTTATTGCTGGACTTGAGGGTGTAAGTCTAGGCGAGATAAAATTTAAAGAGCAAGCAAAGATCGGTTTTGTATTTCAAGAGCCTAGGCTTATGCCTTTTTTAAATGTCTATGAAAATATCGTATTTGCGCTTAAAAAGTATGAGATAGACGAGGCAAATATAGATAGGCTCATATCAATGATAGGGCTTAGCAACTTTAAATTCGCCGCTGTTTCGCAGCTATCTGGTGGCATGAGTTCGCGCGTTTCTCTTGCAAGAGTGCTTGCATACGAAGCAAATTTGATCCTTATGGATGAGCCATTTGCGGCACTTGATGCTTTTACGAGAGCCAGCATGCAGGCTGAAATTTTAAAGCTCCAAACTGGTAAAACCATCATTTTTGTAACTCATAATGTAGATGAAGCCCTATATTTAGCAGACGAGATAATTTTGCTTGAAAAAGGCGGGATGAAATCAAGCTATGATCTATCAAATCTAACTAAGCCAAGAGATTTGCTTTGCGATGAGCTAATAAACTTAAAGCGTAAAATTTTGAGCGAAATTTAGCATTTTATAAAATGATAATTAAAACCAAAACGAAGCAAAAAGTTATATAATTTGGAAAATTTTTAAAGGAGCAAGTATGAGAAAGTTTTTTAAGATTTTGTGTGCAGCCTCTTTGCTTTGCCTAGTAGCAAACGCAAGTGAGCTAGATAAGATCGGCATGACCTACGTCAAATCGCCGCTAAACGTCCCCTCAATCGTCGATAAATTTAAAGGCTTTTATGCTAAATCTTTTGGCATGCCAGTCGAGTACTCCGAGATCACCTCAGGTGCGAAACAAACGCAAGCGCTCGCTTCAAACTCACTTCAGTTTTTAAATTGCGTTGGCGGAACTTCAGTCATACTTGCCGCGGCAAATAAAGCTGACATAAAGATCATAAGTGCATATTCAAGAGCACCTGAAGCTTTTGCGATATTTGCTAAAGATAAAGGCATAAAAACTGCTAAAGACTTAAAAGGTAAAAAAATAGCAGGCCCAAAAGGCACGATATTAAATGAGCTTTTGGTTAGGTATCTTGCTCTTGGTGGACTTGGCATAAATGACGTAGAGTTCGTTTCTATGGGTATCCCAGCTGCACAAGCTGCACTTGAAAATGGTAGTGTCGATGCAGCACTTCTTGCTGGACCAACTGCTTATAATGCTAAAAAATCAGGACTTAGTGTCGTAACAACAGGCAAGGGCGTCATCACTCCAGTCATCGTTACTGCCACAAGTGGAGAATTTTACAAAAAGCATAAAGATCTAGTTGAAAAATTTAAAAAGGCTCAAGATGAAATTTTAGCTTTTATGAAAGCAAATGAGGAAGAGGCATTAAAATTTACAGCTGAAGAGACCGGGCTTAGCATAGAGGCGGTAAAGAGTATGTATCCGCAGTATGACTTTAGTCCAAAGATCACGCCTGAAGATATAAAAGCACTTGAGGCTACGCAAGAATTTATGCTTGAGAGCAAGATGATCGAGCAAAAAGTAGATATAAAATCGCTTCTAATAGATTAAACAAAAAGGGCGAAATTTGCCCTTTTATCCTAAAACTTATAATCAAAAATTTACTAAATTTTAGCTCAAATATTTAAAAACTAAAGCTGACTAGGCGTATCAAAAAGGTTTAAATTACAAAGCAAAATTAGCACTAAGCAAAAATATAGCCATTATTTTTTGCATTTTTATTTTGCTATAATAGCCCAAAAATTTAATAGGAAAAGATATGATCCCATTTAGCGATGAAGAACTTTTAAAACCAGTTAGTGCGAGTTTGCAAAAGGTATTACCAATGCTTGAAAATGATGGCGGTGGCATGGAACTACTTGGCATAAAAAACGGCAAAATTTATGTAAGACTTACAGGGCATTGCCATGGATGTGCAGCTAGTACAACTACACTAAAATATGGACTCGAAAGACAACTTCGTATGGATATTCACCCAGAGCTTGAGGTCGTAAATATCCCGATTGGCGAGGAATTTGACATTGATAGATTATAAAAAAATAGGCATTAAACACTTCAAACGTTCTAAATTTAAAGAAGCGATCTTTTACTTCTCTCTAGCTTACGAAAAGACACAGGATAAAAATTTACTATTTTTGATACAAATTTGCTCCCTTGGCGAGAAAAATGCAGAGGAAGCAAAGCTTTTATTTGACTATTTTATGGATAAACTAAGAGCTGGCGAAGATGATGAAGGAATGGATGAAATTTTAAAAATTTTAGAATCAAGATTGGCTAGCGATGAGTATTTTGAAGAGCAAGACGCGATCAGCTACGAGGACTTTAAAAAGGCTGTTTATAAGGACGGGAGCTTCAAAAAGGTCTTTGAAAATATCATGTTCTCAACCAAGGTAATGATCTCAAACAAAGATGATTTTTTAGAATTTTTGGGAAATTTGATAAAAAATGACTTCATCGAAATGAGTATAAACTATCTTGAGAGTGCGGCGGTGATGTTTGGTGGCGATGAGCGCATAGATCAGCTTTTTAAAGAGATACAAAAAAGACAAAACGATGAAAATATCAGTAGAAAATAGCTTCATAACAGATGACTCAAACGAGTGCGAGCAGGGTGCATACTTTGTGCAAACTACTGCAAATGCAAAATTTGCAGAGGCAGCGGTAAAAAATGGCGCTAAGATAATCAGCCTTGAAGAGTGCAAGAAGCTTTTAAAAATCGATGAAAGCTTAAAGATAGTTGGCATCACGGGCACAAATGGCAAGACCACAACGGCTGCTGCTATCTATGAGACTTTGCGAAATTTAGGCAAAAAATGCGGCCTAAGTGGCACAAGAGGGGCATTTATAGAGGGCAAGCAGATAGATGACAAGGCGCTTACGACAAGTGCCATTTTAAGGACGCTTTCTTATCTCAAAGTAGCTAGTGAGCAGGGCTGCGAGTACTTCGTGATGGAGGTTAGCTCGCATGCGATCGCTCAAAAGCGCATAGAGAGCTTGAAATTTGCTCTAAAAATTTTTACAAATTTAACTCAAGACCACCTCGACTACCATAAGAGCATGGAGGAGTACGCTAGGGTAAAGTCGAGCTTTTTTGATGATGATTGCATGAAGCTTATAAATGCTGACGATAATGGCATTAAATTTAATCCAAAAAACGCTTATACGTATTCGCTTAAAAAGCCAGCCAGCTTTGCGCCGGTGGTTTATGGGCTAAAGGACGGCATAGACGCGGTTATCAAGACGCCAAATGGCGATGTGGAGATAGACTCAAGCTTGCAAGGCGAGTTTAATCTTTACAACCTAATTGCAGCCCTTGGCGCTGTTTGCTTGCTAGAGCGTCCAGACGCGACCGCGCTTTCAAAGGCGATAAGCAAATTTAAAGGGGTTAGTGGCAGAATGGAAGTGGTTAGCACCGATCCGCTAGTCATCGTGGATTTTGCTCATACGCCAGATGGTATCGAAAAGGTGCTAAACTCGCTTAGACATCTAAATTTGATCGCAGTCTTTGGTGCAGGCGGCGATAGAGATAGGACAAAGCGCCCAAAAATGGGAGCGATTGCCCAAAAATACGCAAGAATTTGTATCGTCACAAGCGACAATCCAAGAAGCGAAGAGCCAGAGAGCATAATCGATGAAATTTGCGCTGGTATGAGTCAAAATGAAAATTTGATACGAAACGCCAACCGCAAAGAGGCGATCGCACTGGCTATCAGCAAGCTAGAACCCGGCTGGGCGCTTGTCATACTTGGCAAAGGCGACGAGCCATATCAAGAGATAAAGGGCGTCAAGCACCCATTTAGCGACAAAGAAGTAGTAAAAGAGCTTTTAAAGAGGTAAAAATGAATATAGAAATTTTAGCTAGCAAGATCCACAGAGCCGTCGTAACAGACGCAAATTTAAACTATGTTGGCTCGATCAGCATCGGCGAGGAGCTGATAAAAGCTGCAAATTTGATAGAAAATCAAAAGGTTGAAATTTTAGACGTAAATAATGGCGAGAGATTTGCCACCTACGTGATAAAGGGCAAAAAGGGGGAAATTTGCCTAAACGGCGCAGCTGCTAGAAAAGTCTGCGTAGGAGACGTGGTCATCATCGTGGCATACGCTAGTATGAAATTTAAAAAGGCTAAGAAATTTAAGCCAACCATCGTGCATGTAAATAACAAAAACGAGATCATAAAGGAGTAGGCGATGTTTGAGGGATTTGACTTTTCAAAGATGGGGCAGATGCTTGAGGATGTGCAAAAGCAGGCCAAGCAGATGGAAGAAGAGAGCAAAAATAAAGAATTTGGCGCAAAAAGTGGCGGCGGACTGGTAAGCGTGAGAGCAAACGGCAGTGGCGAGATACTTGATATCAGTATAGATGATAGCTTGCTTGAAGATAAAGAGAGTATGCAAATTTTACTAATAAGCGCCGTAAATGACGTGTTAAAATCAGTTGAGGCTGACAAGAAAAATACCGCTTCAAGGATGCTTGGCGGCCTTGCTTCGATGGGGATAAAATGAGACTAAAATATAAATTTGCCCTTGCTTTTTTGCTATCAGCGCTTTGCCTAAACGCCGATCCTAGGCCTACGCAAGAGGACTTTAACGCCTGCTTTGAAAAGAACAAAAACTCAATCGTCTCGGTAAATAAACACTTTGGCGTGGCTATCACTAAAAATTTGATCGCAGTGCCAAAAAGTGACGGAGCTCCGCTTGGCGAATATGTCAAATTTGACCCATATTTGCAGCTTTTCTTAGTGCGCTCTAGCAAGGAGCTAAGCCCTGTTGTGATGGCTGATGAGACTAACGAGGAGCGTATCAAAAAGAGCACTTGGGTTGGCATCTTAAATGACTCAAACAACACCGTCATGGGTCACATCAAGTCTTTGGGACAAAATTTAGGCGACTTTGACACGCTAAGCTTCGAGTATAACGCGACTGGCGAGATAAACACGCCTTGTTGCAAGATGATAGGCATAGCTGTTGGAGCTGATAAATTTATACCAAATCGTTATTTGAAGCACTTTGTATCTTATGATGATGTATATTACGGCGATATCGGCGTAAAATTCTTGCAAAAAGAGGATAAATTTTTTGTAGGTCTTGTCGATCCTTTGGGCCGTGGCAAGATGATGATGGTAGATGATGAGCTTGTTAGTGTAAATGGTATCAAGCCAAAGAGCTTAAGAGAGCTAAATGAGATGGTATTTTTTGCTCCAAAGGGCGCAAAGCTTGACATCATCGTGAAGCGCGATAAACAAGAAATGCTCTTTCAAGTGCCAGTAAGTGGGGATGTGAAATTTAACCAAAGCCTTGATGTAGACGCCCCTTCGAGCCTTGATATACCAAATTTCAACATCATGCCAAAAGAGCCACAAACAATGCTTGATGATAAGGTTTTGGTGGATTATGGTATCACGGTGGATAAAAATTTAGTCGTTACCAAGGTCGAGCCAAAGTCAAATGCAGAAATTTTTGGCATCAAGACCGGCGATAAAATTTTGGGTTTTGATAAACAAAGCGTGAGTAGCCGTGAAGAGCTTTTAGAGAAGCTTGGTGAGTTAAAAAATTTTACGCTTCTATTTACTAGAAATGACTTTCAGTTTTTTGCAAGAGTACCAAAATGAGCCTACTTGAGGACTTCGTAAAATTTCTAAATGCAAATTTGCCAAAGGCGCCTAGCTTTCACCCCTACTACGAGGAGGCGCTTGGGGTGATGCTAAAGGCTGGAGGCAAGCACTTTAGGGCGCTTTTGCTTCTTGGCGTGGTAGAAAATGTCGATAAAAGCCTCACGCAAAAGGCTATGAGAGTGGCTTTGGGGCTTGAGATGATGCATACATACTCGCTCATCCACGATGATCTGCCTTCAATGGATAATGCAAGCCTAAGACGCGGCACGCCAACACTTCACGTCACATACGACGAAACGACTGCTATACTTGCAGGAGATGCGCTAAATACTCATGCTTTTTATGAAATTTCACGTGCCGAGCTAAGCGCTGAAACGCGTATAAAATGCGTGGAAATTTTAAGCCAAAATGCTGGCGTTAGCGGCATGGTGCTAGGTCAGGCGCTGGATTGTTTTTTTGAAAATACAGACAAAGAGGATATCAAAAGGGCAAAGGCTAAATTTGGCCTATCTGGCAAGATGCTAAGCCTTGATGAGCTAGTCTTTTTACACATCCACAAAACCGCAAAGCTCATCGCTGCTAGCCTAAAAATGGGCGCTGTGATAGTAAATTTAGACGAAATAGAGTGTGAGAAAATTTATGATATCGGCCTAAAGCTCGGCCTTGCTTTTCAGATACAAGATGACATCATCGATCTTACAAGTGACGAGGCGGCCGCTGGAAAGCCTGTGCATAACGACTTAGCTAAAAACTCATTTACAAATTTACTTGGTCTATCTGGCGCAAAAAAGAAAAAAGATGAGCTAATTTGCGAGATAGAAGAGACACTAAAACAGATAGATGCAAACATTGCAAAGATGATTTTAGAGCTTACGGATAAACACCTTAGATAAAAGCTAGAAATTTCTAGCTTTTTTACTACTAAAAATTTAAAAAATTTATATCACTATTTAGACATTTTGGACAAAAATGCAAGGCAAGTTTTAATCACTTTTTTGTATAATCTGACGTAATAAAAGGAGATCATATGCTAAAAAAACAAGCCGATACTATAAGATTTTTGTGCGCTGACATGGTGCAAAACGCTAACAGCGGACACCCAGGCGCACCTATGGGCCTAGCTGATATCATGGTGGTTTTAAGCAACTTTTTAAAACACAATCCAAAAAATCCAAAATGGCTAAATAGAGATAGGCTCGTTTTTAGCGGTGGTCACGCATCAAGTCTGGTTTACAGCTTTTTGCACTTAAGTGGCTACGATCTAAGCCTTGATGAGCTTAAAAATTTTCGCCAACTTGGCTCAAATACTCCAGGTCACCCAGAAATTCACACTCCAGGCGTTGAGGTTGCTACTGGCCCGCTTGGTCAAGGCGTAGCAAATGCAGTCGGCCTAGCCATGGCAGAAAAATACGCTGCAAACGTGCTAAACGAGCCAGATAATAAAATAATCGATCATAAAATTTACTGCCTTTGCGGCGACGGCGACCTAGAAGAGGGTATAAGCTATGAGGCATGTTCGGTAGCCGGAAATTTAAGACTGGACAACCTTGTGCTCATCTACGACTCAAACAACATTACGATCGAGGGCGACACAGCGATCGCATTTAGTGAGGATGTAAAAGCGAGGTTTGAGGCACAGGGCTGGGAGGTCGCTCGTATCGATGGACACGACTACGATCAGATCGAATTTGCACTTGAGCAAGCAAACGAGAAAGAGTCGCCATATCTCATCATTGCAAACACACGCATAGCACGTGGTGCAATGGAGCTTGAGGGCAGCCACCATAGCCACGGCGCCCCACTTGGCGAAGAGATCATCAAAAAGGCAAAGGCTGCAGCTGGTTTTGATCCTGAGAAGAAATTTGCCATTGATGAGGACGTGCTTTTAAGGTTTAGAGGCGCGGTAGAAAAGGGCGATCTTGAAGAGGCTATGTGGAATAAAAAGGTTGAGGCGCTAAGCATTGAAGGTAAAAATTTACTAAACTCACTTCTTAATCCAGACTTTAGCAAGATCGAATTTCCAGACTTTAGCGACAAAAAGCTAGCCACAAGAGATACAAACCATGTCATTTTAAATGAGATAGCAAAAAAACTTCCTGGCTTTATCGGTGGCAGCGCAGATCTTGCTCCATCAAATAAGACCGAGCTAAAGGGCATGGGAGATTTTCCAAATGGTAAAAATATCCACTACGGCATCAGAGAGCATGCCATGGCAGCTATCAACAACGGTATCGCTAGATACGGCCTTTTCTTGCCATTTTCAGCAACATTTTTTATTTTCAGCGACTATTTAAAGCCAAGTGCAAGGATAGCAGCGCTCATGGGCATCAAACACTTTTTTGTCTTCACGCACGATAGTATCGGCGTTGGCGAAGATGGTCCGACACACCAACCTATCGAGCAGCTTAGCACATTTAGAGCGATGCCAAATTTCTACACTTTCCGTCCAGCTGATGGTAACGAAAACGCAGCTAGCTGGCAAGCGGCTCTAAATTTAAACGCTCCAAGCGCATTTGTACTTAGCCGTCAAGGACTTGACCCACTTGCAAAAGGCGAATTTGGTGAGGTTAGCAACGGCGCATATCTGCTAAGCTCGTCAAAAGAAGCAAAGATAACATTTATAGCAAGCGGTAGCGAGGTCTCACTCTGTGTAAAAGCAGCCGCACTTCTAGCTGAGCAAGGCATCGGCGCAAATATCGTATCAGCGCCTTGTTTTGACCTACTTTGTGAGCAGCCAGCTGAGTATGTGGCTAAAATTTTAGATAAAAATACAACCATCATCGCAGTTGAAGCTGCAACTGGCTTTGAGTGGTATAAATTTGCCGACGCAGTTTATGGCATGAACAGCTTTGGCGCTAGTGGCAAGGCTAACGAGCTATTTGATCACTTTGGATTTACTCCGCAAAAGCTTGCAAATTTTGCTAGCGAACTTATATAAATTTAATCTTGGGGAGTAAAATCCCCAACTGCAATCTAAAATCAAAAAAGGTATTTTATGGAAATTTCTCACGTTATTGTTTTGGCCTTGGTGCAAGGCATAAGCGAATTTTTGCCGATATCTAGCTCGGCTCATCTTATCTTGGTGCCAAAGCTACTTGGCTGGCCAGATCAAGGTCTTGCCTTTGACGTGGCAGTGCACGTTGGTACGCTAAGTGCGATACTTTTTTATTTTAAAGATACGATTTTTAAGCTACTTCGTGACTTTTTTGCCTCGATCGCACAACGAAAGATGGTAGGCGATAGCTTGCTTGTCTGGTGCGTGGGATTTGCTACCATTCCAGTTGGGATCTTTGGACTTTTATTTAACAATATTATCGAAGAATACGCAAGAAGTGGCGTTGTGATCGCTATTACTACGATCGTCTTTGGCATAGCACTTTACTTTGCTGATCTTCGCTCATCAAACAAAAGCGAATATGAAATGACCATAAAATTTGCACTTATTATTGGCCTTGCTCAAGCTGTGGCGCTCATCCCTGGCGTCTCAAGATCAGGTGTAACGATGACGGCAGCCTTATTTTTAGGTTTTAGCCACAAGGGAAGTGCGAATTTCTCATTTTTGATGTCGATCCCAGTCATCATCCTAGCCGGTGGACTTGAGAGCATCAAGCTCATAAAAGACCCAAATGCGCTTCCTTGGAGCGATATCGCCCTTGGAGTCATCATAAGTGCAGTTAGTGCTTATCTCTGCGTTAAGCTATTTATGGGGATCATCTCAAGGATTAGAATGCTTCCTTTTGTCATCTACCGCTTGATTTTAGGAGCATTTTTGCTTTATCTATTTTTATGATTTTAAAGCTTTAAAAAGTAAAGGCCAAGTGTGGAAAAATTTTCACACTTGGCAAGAATATATAACTCGAGTATCTTTCAGGAAAAATTTCAAGATAAGCTTGGTAATTTAATCCTCTTTTTTATCTTTTTTAATAACATTTAGCAGATCTTTTGCAGCTTGATAAGCCCTATCTCCAAATTTCTTAGCTTCTGATTTGATGTCAATTTGTTTGATGTCTTCAAATTTTTCATTGGCTTTTTTCTCAAGATTAGCGATCTCTTGTTTGATCTCTTCGATTTTATCGTTTGTATCAAAATTTAGCTTTAGCTTTTTACTCTTGTCATTTAGCTCTTGTTTTAGGGCTTCAAATTTATTATTTGCCTCGCTCATAAGCTTTGCCATGCCATTTGACTTTAACTCTTCTATCCTTGAAATAATCTGCTCTCTTGCTTGATCGCTAATGCGTTTAAATTTAGCTAGGTTTGTATCTAGCTCGCTATTTATCACATTTTCGATCTCATTTCTTGCTACACCTTCAAATTCCTTTTCAAGTTCCCTAAGCAAGGTTATAAATTCTTCATCAATATTTTTTAAGTTTAGTAGTTGTGAGTTTAGCCTAAGCTCATCTGGAGCAAATTTAGCCTCATCTTTAAGTTTTTCTATAGCCCTTAAAATACCATCTCTTGTGCCACTTATCGCTCCACTTATCAGCTCTTTTGCAAAGATATGACCCTCATCTGCTAAATTTGCCGCTGCTATGATGATGTTTTTTGAAATTTCAAGTATCCGCTCTTTGCTAAACTCTCCTCCAATTATCGCAACATAGGTCATATTTTTAGCTATCGCACCAGCTGTTTCTTCGACATCTTTTGCACCTTCAAGAGTTGTTAAAAATGCGATTTGAGCGCTCTCTTTTAAGATACCAAGAAGTCTTGTTTCTCTAATGATCGCATTATTTAAAAGCTCTAAAATTTCCTCTTTTTCACTAAAATTTCTATCTTTTACGACCTCTTCAGCTGCTTCAAATGAAATTTTGAGCCTATTTTTTATCTCTTCACGTTTTGCTTCTATTGCACGATTTAGCTCATCTTTTTTATCAAGTAGCTCGTAAAGTGCCTTTTCTTCAGCACCGACAATGGCTTGATTTATCCCTTCCATGGCACTTTTTAGATTTTTTGCATTTATGAGATCTTCTTTGTTCATTTTGTCATAAAGTTCGTTCATTTTAGCCTTTAAAATTTCTGGCAAAGCATTTATATCTTTGTTTGCAGCATCTTGAAAGAAGTTATTGCAAAGAGCTTTTATGCTTATTAACAAGCCATCACTGCTTTTATAATCATGTAAATTTTGTTCTAAATTATTCATATCTTTTACCTTATAAAACGTATTTTGCTTCGTGTTTTAGTGCAGAAAATATCTCTAGCCTCTCTTCTTCGCTCAAAACTAGTACGGCTAAGTCATAGCTTGCATACTTTTTATCTTTGCTAAATTTTGAAAAGACTAGCTTAAATTCTCTATCTTTTACTATCTCTTTTACCTTTTCTTCTACATTGACATCTGCATCAAATATTATTTTGTATTCCCAATGCGTTGGGTAATCAATTTTTGCTTTTTTGTTATTTAGATCGCATATACTCGCCACTTTTTCCTCCTGTTTTACTCTCTAACACGATATTACTTATTTCCATGCTTTTATCTATAGCTTTTACCATATCATAAATGGTCAAAAGCCCCACGCTAACGCCAGTTAATGCTTCCATCTCAACGCCTGTTTTACCCTCTATTTTTACGCTCACATAGAGCTTAAAAGCACAAATTTCAGGCAGCTCCTCGATATCACAATCCACACCTAAAATAGCTAGTGGATGGCACATCGGGATTAGTTCGCTTGTCTTTTTTGCTCCCATTATCGCAGCAACGACAGCCGTTTGGATAACTGGACCTTTTTTACCAGTATTTTCTTTGATCGTTCTAAAGGCCTCTTTGCTCATCTTGATGATCCCGCTAGCAGTTGCTACTCTTTTTGTTGGATCTTTTGGGCTCACATCAACCATTTTTGGACGATCTTTCTCATCTAAATGCGTTAGCATTATCTCTCCTTTTTTGGCGGATTATAGCCTATTTAAACAAATTTAAATTACCAATAGGTTTAAGCTAAAAATATAACAAATACATAAAATCTAGCTTTTTACTTAAATACTAAAGAGAATTCTCATTCCTTAATATAATTATTTAATTTAAATAATTTTCTTAAGAAATAATTCAAATTTAAATTTTTGTGCAAATTAGTACTAAAAATAAGCGATTCAATAAATAATAAATTTTATTAAAACTATATTAGTATTGATTAAATCATAATGTCTATATAATGTAAATAATAAAATTTAAAAAAATTTATTGATATTTTTCTTTAAAAGCTTAAAAAAATAAATTAATCGCTAATTTGCTTTTAAGAGTTAAGTATGTATAGTTTTTTTGCTTATTAAATTTATGATGAAAGTGCCTTGGATTATGAGATTTCTGCTTTGTATAAGTTTGTTTTTGATAACAGCTTTTGCCCAGCAATTAGGCTGCTTTATTAATGAAAGCAACCAAAGCATCGTCTTTATAAAAGATGGACAGATTAAAAATTTGGATCTAAAAGAGACGATTTATAAAAATCAAGAGTGCGGAAATGATGGAGAATCCTTTTATATCGCAAATTTAAATAATGAGATTATTGAGGTAACAAATGAGAAAAATTTCTTATTTGCTATGCCAAATGTTGGCTGTAAAATTTCACAAATTGTGGCAATTAAAAATAAAATTTACGTAGCTTGCGATATGGCAAATGAAGTCAGCATAGGCGTTTTTGATAAAAATCTAAATAAACTTTTAACTAAAAATTATAAAGATGTTTATAAAATTTCAAGCCTTTTGCCAATTGATGATGAACTATTTTTTACAAGCTTTAACGGCAAAGCATTTTTGCTTGATAAAGAGCTTAATTTAAAAGAGAAAAAGCGTGTCGGCTTTGCTCCGCTTAGCGCCTGTAAATTTAAGGGGAATGATATTTTACTTGGCTTTAGAGATGGAGAAATTTTAGATTTTAAAAGTGGAATTAAAAAGCAAGTTTTAAAATCTAAAATTTCAGCTCTTGCGTGTATGGAGGATGAAATTTTTATAGGTGATGGGGATGGAGTAGTTTATAAATTTGACAAAGATCTTAAACTAAAAGGACAAAAGATTCTTTTTAGCAATGAGATAAAAAGAATTTTTATAGATAAAGGCGTCTTAAATGGCGTAAATTTAGACAATGAGATAAAGAGTTTAGAGATAAATTCATTTTAAAAAGGAGAGTAAATGCAAAAGTTATTTTGTGTCGCAAGTGCTGCGTTGCTTGGGCTATCTTTAACGACTGCTTGTGCTGCTAGTAGTGACCTTGAAAAAGTCATGAAAGAGCGTGGGCTAAGCGAAAAAGATGTCCTTGCAGCTGCTAAAACTTATCAGCCTAGCGGTAAAAAAGATGATTTCATCGTCTTTTCATCTGGCGGGCAAAGCGGTCAAGTGCTAGTTTATGGCGTTCCGTCGATGAGAATTTATAAATACATCGGTGTTTTCACACCAGAGCCTTGGCAAGGATATGGCTATGACAATGAGTCAAAAGCTGTTTTGAAACAAGGCAACATCAGGGGCAAAGAGATAACATGGGGCGATACACACCACCCAAATTTCACTGAGAAAAATGGTGAGTATGTTGGTGATTATTTATTTATCAACGATAAAGCTAATCCAAGAATCGCAGTTATAAATTTGCATGACTTTGAGACAACTCAAATCGTTGTAAACCCTATCATGAAGAGTGAGCACGGCGGTAGCTTCATCACTCCAAATAGCGAGTATGTTATCGAAGCTAGCCAATATGCAGCCCCACTTGATAACAACTACCACTCAATAGACGACTATGAAGCAGTCTATAGAGGCGCTGTAACTTTTTGGAAATTTGACTATCCAAAAGGCAAGATCGATGAGAAAGAGTCATTTTCTCTTGAGCTTCCACCATACTGGCAAGATTTAAGTGATGCTGGTAAAGGCGAGAGCTACGGCTGGGGCTTTACAAACTCAATAAATACTGAGATGTATACTGGCGGTATCGAAAAAGGCCTTCCTCCATTTGAAGCAGGTGCAAGTAGAAATGACACTGACTTCTTACACGTTTATAACTGGAAAATTTTAGAAAAACTTGTTCAAGACAAGAAAAACTACAAAGTTATAAATGGTCACAAGGTAGTTACAATAGACGCTGCTGTAAAAGCAGGTGCATTATTTTTGATCCCAGAGTCAAAGAGCCCACATGGTTGTGACGTAACTCCAGATGGTAGATACATCATTATTGGCGGAAAGCTTGATACTCACGCTTCAGTTTATGACTTTAGAAAGATCAAAGAGCTAATTGATAAAAAAGAGTATGCTGGCACTGACCCATACGGAATTCCTATCTTAGATAGAGAAAAATCAATGCACGGACAAGTAGAACTTGGCCTTGGACCACTGCACACATCATTTGACTCACAAGATGGCGTACTTTATACTTCACTTTACGTTGATAGTCAAATCGTAAAATGGGACTATAAAAATTTAAAAGTGCTTGATAAGATAAATGTTCACTACAATATCGGCCACCTTGATACAATGGAAGGCAAATCAGCAAAACCAGTTGGCAAATATGCAATCGCGCTTGATAAACTTTCAATCGATCGCTTTAGCCCAGTTGGCCCACTTCATCCACAAAATCACCAGCTAATAGACATCACTGGTGCAAAAATGGATCTAATCTATGATATGCCAATACCACTTGGCGAGCCACACGATGTTGTTTCAATAGCTGCTAGCAAACTAAGCCCAGCGCTTACTTACAACATGGGTACAAACTCAAGAACAGGCGAGGCTAGCCCATATGCAACTCTAGCTGGTCAAGAAAGAGTTGAGAGAAATGGCAAAAATGTAACTGTCTATGCGACAATGATCAGAAGCCATATCAACCCAGAGCATATTGAGGTAAATAAAGGTGATAATGTAACTATCCACCTAACAAACCTAGAACGCGCTCAAGATGAGACTCACGGCTTTGGCATCGACCTTTACAATATTCACGCTTCACTAGAGCCTGGCAAAACCGCTTCAGTAAATTTCGTAGCTGATATGGAAGGTGTCTTCCCATACTACTGCACCGAGTTTTGCTCAGCACTTCACCTAGAGATGATGGGTTATTTACTTGTTAAAGATCCAAATAAAAAATATGAATCTGCAAAAAATAACAAGCTAAAAACTCTAAGCCCAGAAGCTTTAAAAGCCGAATACGACAAAGTAATCGCAACTAATAAGGCAACTGACGATGTTATCCAAGAGGTTGTTAAGTACCTAAAAGAGAAACATTATGAGAAATATCCAAAAGTAAAAGCTTTAGTTGATGACGCACTTGATCAATACGGCCACATCAAAGAGGTAAAAGCTAAAGCTGACGAAGCTTACAAAAAAGGCGACGTAAACGGCGCTATCCTTTGGGAGTACCAAGTATGGCAATACATGGTTAAAACAGCTGACGTTGGCTTAAGAGCTAAAAATAACCTAGCTAAAGAGATCGCAACTCCGATGAGTCCAGCTGCTGCAAAAGGTGAAGAGGCTTATCTAAAAGGCGGATGTAATGGTTGCCACGTTATCGGTCAAGTAAGCTCAGGCCCAGACCTAACAGGTGTTTTACTAAGACATGAAAATGGTGAAAAATGGGTGGCAGAATTTATCAAAGATCCTGCTAAGTTCTATAATGATGACTATATTAAATCAATGATTGATTACTTTAACCTTAGAATGCCAAATCAGCACATGAGTGATGAAGAGATCAAAAATATCATCGAATACCTAAAATGGGTAGATGAAAACGCTGGTATGTAGTTTTTAAAGGGGCGTTTTGCCCCTTTTTAAATTTTAAAATTTTATTTTTAGCAGATGAAATTTTAAAATTTAAAGGAGAGATCATGAGTAAATATAAAATTTATACCATTGTTGCACTTGTCTTAATGACTGTTTGTTTTACTTTGCCTGTTCTTGGTTGGCACGGAGCAAAAGAGCGTATAGCTGATGGTGATGAACTACCATCTTATACTTACGGTATATATAATCTTTATAGCTCATTTCAGTATAAAAATCATCTTTTATCAAAAGATGTAGCAAGCGATCTTCATAAGATGATCGAGCAAAAAGCAGAGATAGGCACACCATCTTTTCCTATCTGGTACGTCTCTCTTGAAGCTCCAAATTATCCAAAATCAGCCTTTCCTGATGGAATTCCTGTATATTTTCACGTAGATGGATATAGTGGCGATGTGCATGAGATGAATACGATAAATCACTACATCGGTATGTATCCTATGGAGCATGGTGGAAATTTAGAGCGAGCGATAGCACCTTATTATTTGCTTATTTCAACGCTTTGTATGCTTGCATTTTTGTATTACAACGGCAAATTTAACTCACTTCTTATGGTTCCAACCATTATCGCGCCTGTGCTATTTATGAGCGCATTTGCAGGATGGCTTTACTGGTATGGACACAATATGCAAGAGTGGGGTGCATTTAAGATTAAACCATTTATGCCAACAGTTTTAGGCGATGGTAGCGTCGCGCAATTTACAACGCACTCTTATCCAAGTATCGGATTTTGGGTTATGATCGCTATGAGCGTATTTTGCATACTTGCAGTATTTTCAAAGAAAAAAGAGCTAAATGCGTAAAATTTTTATTTTTGCCCTTGCTTTCTTGCCTATTTTTAGCTCCGCAAATATCCTTCAAGATGCAATAAATAACGCTAGCCCTGGCGATGTTATAAAGCTAGGGGACGGCATCTATGAAGGAAGCATAACTATAAATAAGCCTCTTAGTATCGTTGGTGAGGGCAAAAACGCTCATATAAAAGGAAATGGTAAAGGCACAGTTGTAAAGATTATTGCCTCAAATGTTACGCTTAGAAATTTAAAGATAAGTGGTAGCGGAAATGACCTTGGTGAGTTAGATGCTGGCATTGGCTGTGATAAAGCAAATAATGTCTTGGTTACGCAAAATGACTTGAGTGATGTGCTTTTTGGGATTGATTTTAAAGAGTGCAGTAGCTCAAAAATCACTGAAAATAACATCACTTCTAAAAAAGGGGCCAGTCTTGGTTTTAGAGGTGATGCTGTTAGACTCTGGTATAGTCATGAAAATTTAATAGAAGGCAATTATATTTATGATAGCCGCGATATGGTTGCATGGTATGCAAGTCACAATAAATTTTTAAAAAATAAAGCGATTCGCGGTAGATACTCACTTCACTTTATGTATGCAAATCAAAATTTAGTCGAAAACAATGATTTTATCGGCAATGCAGTCGGAATGTTTTTTATGTATTCGGCTGGCTCAAATATAAAAAATAATCTTGTTATGGATAGTGATGGCGCTTTTGGTATCGGCATTGGTCTAAAAGATGTTTCAAATTTTACTATCGAAAATAACACACTTATCTATAATGCAAGAGGAATCTTGCTTGATAACTCGCCGTTTCAGCCAGGCTCAACGATAAATTTCTTAGGCAATAAAATTTTACATAACGTCGTTGGCGTATATTTTCACGCCACTCAGGGGACAAGTATCTTTGAAAATAATGATTTTATAGGCAATATGGATATCGTTGCGAACGACACTCCAGGCGATAAAATGGCATTAAATCGGTGGAGTAAAAATTATTATGATGAGTATGAGAGCTTTGATAGAGATAAAGATGGCTATGGCGATACGCCGTTTATGCATCTATCGTATGCCGATCAGCTTTGGCAGTATTATCCGAATTTGCAGTTTTTCTATGGCTCAAGTGTCTTTAGTATCTTAAATTTTTTAGCCAAACTCGCACCATTTTCTGAGCCAGTAAAGCTACTTGAAGATAGTACGCCAAGGATAAAACCACTTGATGCTTCAAATTTTAACGCATTAAGGGCAAAACGTGGATAGAAGAAAATTTATAATTTTAGGCTCAGTCGCAGCTGCCGCAGGATATGGCATAGGTAAAATTTTGCCAAAAAGTAGCGGCGATAAACTCTATCTTAGACCGCCAGGTGCGGTTGATGACTTTGATGATCTTTGTGTCAAATGCGGTCAGTGTGTGCAGGTATGCCCTTATCACAGTATAAGTTTGCTTGATATAAAAGATGGATATTCAAATGGTACAGCATACATTGATCCTAAAAAGAGAGGTTGCTATTTATGTGATCTTTTCCCATGTGTACTCGCCTGTCCAAGTGGTGCGTTAGATCATGCTACAAAAGTTGTTGATGATGTGAAAATGGGCGTTGCTGTCTTGAGTAATGCAAATGCCTGTATGTGCCTAAAAAGAGAAAAACTAAGCGAAGATAGCGTTGAAGATTTACTTGTCCGCAAAGTTTATAACGATAGAGAAGAGGCAGAAAAAGATAAGATAAAAGGCAAAATCGGTCAAATTTGTGACCTTTGTGTCAGCATTTGCCCAGTTGGCGATAGTGCAATAGTAATGAGCGAAGCAAATTTACCACTCATAAAGCATGGCTGCGTTGGGTGTGGGGTGTGTGCTGAGGTTTGCCCTGTAAAAATTATAAATATTGCCCCGAAAATGAGTTATGATGAAATTTATAAGGAGAAAGAATGAGATTAATAATGTCTTTAGTGGCTGCTGCTTTGCTATTTGTCGGCTGTGAAAAGAGCGATGACAAAGCGCAAAAAGCAGCTAGCGAGCAACCAATAAATGTAGCCACGAGTGCTAGCATAAAGGTTGAAAAAAAAGAAAATAATCAAAGTACAAATAAACAAAATGATTTCATAAAATACGATATGCACGGCGAAAAGAGCGTAAAATTTGGACTTGAAGATAATAATGTAAGCCGCCAAATCGGTGCTTTAGCAATGGTAAGAACCCCTCTTCAAACTATAAATTTAAGACTTATAAAGGGTAGACTTAGCAAAAATTTCATTACAAAATGCTCAGCTTGTCACGATGATTACGCAAATGGCATCATCGGGCCATCACTTTTAACAAAAAGTGAAAATGAAATTTATACAATGATAAATGCTTATAAAAATAAAGAAAAAGTCAATGTTTTAATGCGAGACCTTGTTAAAAAAATGGATGATAGTGAAATCAGAAATTTAGCTAAAGAAATCAGTGATTTTAATACACAATTTAGGAGCAAATAATGAAAGTAGGAAAGATTATAACCATTATTTTAGCGGTAGCAATTTGCGGTATCATGGTGTTTATGTTAAGCCAGACTCCGCCTAAAAAGGAAAAAGTAGCAACTAATGCTCAGCCAAAAGTAGAGCAAAATTTTACAAAAGAGCAGCCAAAGTCTAGTGAAGAATTTGCTAGCGAAGATGAGCTAAAAAAGGTAAAAGAGCTAAGTCTAAGTGTGGCTAAAGTGCACAATGAAGGCGTTAGCAAGCAGTATCTAACAACTTGTGCTCCGTGTCATGGTGCAAATGCAAAAGGTATCGTTGCTCCTGATATAACGCATCTAAGTAAGGATGAATTACTTAAAAAGCTAGCTGATTATAAAGCTGGTAAGGTGCAAAACTCACTTATGAAGGGGCTACTTACAAATGTTAGTGATAGCGAGCTTGAAAGCCTTGCAGATGAAATTTCTAAATTTAAAAAGTAAAAATGGACAAATATAACACTCGTGCGACGGTTAGAAATGTAAGCTTTCTAAGCACGTTAATCACAACTACAAAAGATGGCAAGAAACGTCCTAGTATACGATTTTGGCGCATTTTTAGCATTATTCTAGTCCATCTTTTATTTGTGCTTTCATATAGAGTTGATATACAAATTTTAGAAGGCGACATCAGTGCCTCAAGGATATTTGGTTTTCACTTGGCAGATGCTTTTATGAGCCTGCAAGTCTTTTTGGCGACACATGAAATCCATGTAAATTTAATAATTGGCTCACTTAGTATCTTGGCCTTTTATATCATTTTTGGCGGTAGAGGCTTTTGTTCTTGGATCTGCCCATATTCATTAATAAGCGAAATAGCTGAGAAGATCCATGAAAATTTACGCGCCAAAAAGATAGTAAAACCACGAGTTTTTGACACAAAGTGGCGATATGTTTTTACCATTTTATTTTTAACCCTTAGCTTTGCTAGTGCAAGCCTTACATTTGAAATTTTTAATGTTGTTGGGATTTTTTCAAGATTTATTATCTATGGCTATTTTCATGCTATTTGGTTCGTTGTGGCTATGCTTATGGTTGAAATTTTCTTCTCACGTAGAGCTTGGTGCAGATATGTCTGTCCTATTGGAGCTACTTACTCGGTGCTAGCTAAACCAAATGCCATAAAAGTTAGCTGGGATAAAGAAAGGTGCGATCACTGCTTAGTTTGCACTGATGTTTGTCTAGTGCCTCACGTACTTTTTATGACAAAAAAGGGAGCAAAGCTTGATGAGAGCAAAAATATCTTTAGGATAGCTGGTGCTGATTGCACGCTTTGTGGTAGGTGTATTGATGTGTGTCATCAAGATGCACTGAAATTTGACAACGGCTTTAAAAAACTAATATAAGGAAAATTTTTGATAGATATAAAAGAAGTAACTAAAATTTTTGGCTCGCAAAGGATACTTGACAATGTTAGCCTAAACGTAAAATCTGGTGAAAAAATAGCAATACTTGGACAAAATGGAGCTGGCAAAAGCTCGCTCATGCGTATCATTTTAGGAGAATTTATCCCAAATAGTGGAAGTATCGCGATAAATGGCGTAAATACTCTAAAAGATAGAAAAGGGGCTTTGAAATTTATCTCATTTGTGCCACAAACCCCACCACCGCTTAAATTTAATCTACGTGAGCTTTGTGAGTTTGTTTGCAAAAGCTCAAATGTAAAATTTGAAGAGATTGAGAAATTTAGCAAGCTTTTAGAGCTTGATTTGCATGCAAATTTAAATAAGCCATTTTATAAGCTCTCTGGCGGCATGAAACAAAAGATGCTAATAGCCATCGCATTTGCTAAGGATAGTGAAATTTTGATGTTTGATGAGCCAACGGCAAATCTTGACGTGAAAGCAAGGCTTTCTTTTAAAAATTTACTTGATAACTTCACGCAAAACAAAACACTTGTTTTTATTTCACACCGTATCGATGAGATAGCAAATTTATTAGATAGATGCGTCTATATGGATCTTGGCAAGATCATCAAAGAAGAAAATTTAAGGAGCAAGAGTGAATAATCTTTTTTTAATAGCAAAGCTTGATGTAAAAGAGTCTTTTCGCTCAAGATGGTTTGTGATATATGCTGCGCTTTTTTCTGCTTTGATGATAGGATTTTTATTTAGCGGAGTGACTGACTCACGTGTGCTTGGCTTTTCTGGGCTTACTAGAGCACTGCTTTTGTTTATTCAAATTTGCGTCATCATTGTGCCTATTTTTATTCTCATCTCAACCGTAAGAAGTATAAATCAAGATAGAGATACAAATTTGCTTGAATACATCCTTAGCTTCCCGCTAAGCCTTAGAGAGTATTACTTTGGCAAGGCACTGGGCCGTACATTTGTTGTTTTTGTGCCACTTTTGTTTGCTCTTTTGCTTTGCGTGGTGGTTGGCTTTATCAAGGGCGTGTCGATACCTTGGGGCGTGCTGGTGCTTTACTTTGGACTACTTTTTAGCTTAAGTATCATTTTTTTATCTCTTGGATTTTTTATCTCAAGCGTGATTAAAAATCAAGAGACAGGCCAAGGTGTGGCGTTTTTACTTTGGCTTATAATGCTTGCATTTATTGATCTAGCATTAATTGGACTTCTTATGAGAAGTTCAGTCGATGAGTACGTTATTTACGCTATTGCTATACTAAATCCGATAGAACTTTTCAGGATAGCAGCGCTTAGTCTTTTTGATCCAAATTTAGCGGTTATCGGTACTGCATCTTATTTTATTTTAAGCACCTTTCCAAAGGCGACATTTGTAGCTTACGCGATTATTTATCCGCTCTTACTAGGCATTATTTTGCTAGTTTGTGGCTATTTTGCCTTTAGCAAAAAAGATTTGGTTTGAGATTGTTTTTTGTTAAAGAAAAGTTGGTTTTAAATTTAGACGAAACTTGTATTATTCCACTTGTCCAACAAGAAACCTCCTTTTTGTAATAGCTCCCTTTCCCCCAAAGGGAGCTAACTTCTTCCAAGGAAATTTATGAAAAAATCCATTTTATTTTTAGCATTTGCACTTCTATCTTTGAATGCAAACTGGGATATAAATATGCAAGAGTGCATTAATAAAAGCAACGTTAAAGCTTGCGAGAATTTTACAAAAAAGCTTTCAAGTGAGTGTGAAAATAAAGATAAAATTTCTTGCTTTATCTATGCAGATATGCTAGGACGCGGCCTTGGCGCAGAGAAAGATACGCAAAAATCTTTTGAGATATTTAAATCGCTCTGTGATGATGGCAGCAGTGAAGCTTGCTATGAGCTAGCGACAAAGTATCTGCAAGGAAATGGCACTGAGCAAAGCTTTGATCTTTCTGCAAACGCTCTTGATAAAGCTTGCAAGATGGGCAGCAAACGAGCTTGCAATGTATTAGAGCTTGTGCCTAAAAACTAGCTATTTTAATTTTGTACTTTCACTAATTAAAAGAAATTTATTAAATGCAGCTTCTTTAAAGTTAAATTTACTTTAGTATTACTTGGAATTTCTTTTTTATTAACTAAAAATTTTATTAAAATTTATGCTTAAATAATACTATTTCATCGTCCTAAATGGACCCTCCTTTTTGTAACTGATAAGTCTTTGCTTCCCCCTTTTCTGGCTTTTCGTATACACAAAGAGGAGTTGTTTATTCTTTTAAAAATCAAATCTATTTATTTTTTTTCAATTTACATTCTATAAAAATTTTTCTTTTTTGAAATCATAATTGATAATAGTTTTAAATATTATCAAAGTAAATTTTGTGTAAGATTGCGATCCATTATCAAAACCTACCATCAAAAGGCTTTAAAACAAAGTTAAATTTCTAAATCAAAAAAATTTTTATAAAGTTCACGCTTATTTATCTCTTTTATTTTTCATTCCACTTGCAGTAGTTTGTTTTAGTGGTGCGATCCTCGTTTATAAAGATGAGCTAAACAGTCTTCTTGCTCCAAATGTCGTAAATGTAAATTTAAACAAAGAAAATTTAAGCAAAAGGATCAGCTTTGATGAGCTAAGAGAGATCATCGCAAGCGAGCTTGGCGGCTATGAGATGGTCGGCATCAACATCGATGCAAACCTTAAAAAATGCGACAAAATTTGGTTAATCGAGCACAATGATAGTCAAAAAGAGTGGAAATTTATCTATTTTGACGCTTTTAGCGGTAAGATAAAGAGCGAGCCCCTCGCACATGATGAGGGATTTTTTGGAGTTTTAACCGAGCTTCATGAGTCGCTATTTCTAGGAAAGAGCGGTCACGTTATCCTTACTTTAACCGCTATTTTTACATTTTTTATCTGCATAAGTGGTTTCGTGATTTATAGAAAATTTTGGCTGACACTACTTAGGCTTCGTGTAAATAGGCTAAATATTTTTATGAGCGACATTCATAAAATGATAGGAATTTTTTCTACGCCTATTTTACTACTCATTTGCATAAGTGGGGCTTGGTGGGAATTTCAGATGGCACGCACGCCAGAGTTTAAAAATGACTTCGTAATAGACACAAAAATTTATAACAAAAGTTTATCCCTTGATGAGATGGTGGCCAGCTCGAAAAAAGAGATCAAAGGTTTCGAGCCACACTTCATCTCGCTACCTTTCATGCAAGGGGCAAACATCCGCATCTTTGGCTACGTGATATGGCAAAGTTTAGTGCATAACGAATACTCAAGCGTGATCACCTACGACAAAGATAGCGGTAAGCTAGTTAGTGTCCTAGACATAAAAAATGCAAATTTAAGCGAGAAAATCCTCTCGACCTTTAGAAGATCGCACTTTGGAAACTACAACCAAACTACAAAATTTATCTGGTTCATAGTGGGCATCTCGCCGTTAGTTTTGAGCATCTCAGGGCTTTATCTGTGGTTTAGAAAATTTAAAAGGAGAAAAAATGAAAAAAATTTTATTTAGCTTAGTTGCTTTAAATTTGGCGTTGCCTCAAATTTATGCTAGTGAAAATGAGAAGGTTTTAGAAGCGGTAGATGTCGTGGAAAGCGAGCGAAGAGACGACGCAAACTACTTTGCAAAAGAGCTTGTAAAAAGCACAACTAGGCTAAATTTAACCTCTCGTCAAACGCCCCAGTCGCTAACAGTGCTAACAGAGGCTAGACTAAAAGATCAAGGCATCAAAGACTATCAGGTGCTTCTTAGAAATGTACCTGGCGTCACGCTAAACAAATGGGACGAGCGCGTATATCCGACGGCTCGTGGCTTTGCGATAGATTATTACTTGCTTGATTCAATGCCTAGCTTTGGTGGCTTTAGTCTTGGCGCAAATGATATGAGCTTGCTACCTTATGAAAGAGTTGAGGTGGTAAAAGGGGCAAATGGCCTGCTTGCAGGTGCTGGCAACCCAGCTGCAAGCTTAAATTTCATAAGAAAAAGGGCAGACTCAAAGGAGCTAAAAGGGAATTTTGGTGTAAGTGCTGGCTCATACGATAGATACGGCGTAAATGGTGATGTGCAAACGCCTGTAAATGAGAGCGGAAGCGTCAGAGCGAGGCTATCTTTTACGCATGAGAAGTCGCACTCTTATATGGATTATTACAACCGAAAAAATAGCGCAATTTATGGCGTCGTAGATAGCGACATAGGTGATAGCTCATGGCTTAGTCTTGGTGCGTTTTATCAAGAGCTAAGACGCCACGGGGTTAGATGGGGCGGCATGCCAGCTTTTTACGCAGATGGTTCTAGGACAAATTTTAGTAAAAATGAAATTTTCTCTCAGCCTTGGACGAGGTGGGATATAAAAACACTTGATTTTTATGCTGATTTTAGGCACTACTTTGAAAATGAAGCGAGCTTAAATTTAAGTTACTCATTTAGACGGGCAAACACTGACTCAAATCTACTCTACTACGGCGGAGCGGTAAATTTAGACGGTACTGGCAATATGAGTGGTCTTAGCGTCTATGCAAACAAAAGAGAGGAGAATATCCACAACGTAGATGCATACGCAAATATCCCTTACGAGCTAGCAAATTTATCTCATGAGTTTGTCTTTGGCGCTATGTATAACAACTATAAAAAAAGTAGCGATAGGGTAAGTAGCTACTGGCTGCAAAAGAACACACCAGCTGGGCTTGCTTATACAGCTAGAAGCAGGATTGATTTTAAAAATTTACACCTTGATGATCCAAAGTTTCCTTACGAAGATCAAAACAACAAAGACAAAACGATACAAAAGGCATTTTATGCGGCAAATAAACTATCAATCACCGATGAGCTTAAATTCCTACTAGGTGCCAGAGTGAGCTACTACAAATACGAGATCGAGGGCGGCAAAGACAATAGAAATTTCACAAATGAGATCACACCATATCTTGGCGTAACTTACGACATCGGAGCAAACCACACTCTATATGCTAGCTACACGAGCATATTTAAACCTCAAACCGCAAAAGATGCAAATGACAAATATCTTGATCCTATCCAAGGCAAGGACTATGAAGTGGGCATCAAAGGCGAGTATCTTGACGGGGCGCTTCAAGCAAGTCTTGGTGTCTTTAAGATCGTACAAGACAAGCTTGGCATAAACACTGGCAGGAAAAATCCAGCGACAAATGCCGACATATTTGAAGCTGGCAAAGGCGTGACAAGCAAGGGTGTCGAGCTAGATATAAACGGCGATATTACTAAAAACTTAAGCCTAAGCTTTGGTGCAACGCACTTTAACGCAAAAGATGCTAATGGCGAGAAATACGCTACTGACTCATCAAGAAGCACGGCAAATTTATTTGCAAAGTATGAGATCAGAGACTTTAGGGTAGGGGCTGGAGCTATGTATAAGAGTAAAATTTACACTGGCGAAGGCGCAGATGAAATCACACAAAAAGGCTACACTTTAGCTAATTTGATGTTTGGATATAAATTTGCTAAAAACTTTGATGTACAGCTAAATATCGATAATCTCTTTAACAAAAAATACTACGAAGGCATCGGCAAAAACATGATGGTTTATGGCGATCCACGCACCTTTAATCTCAGCTTTAACTACAATTTTTAATCTAATTAAATCACCAGCTAAATAAGCTGGTGATAAATTTCAACTCCTAAAGTGTATAATTAGAAAAATATATTTTAGGATGAGTGTCATGTTTAAAGTAGAGGTTATTTATAAATTCTGTCTTGTTTTAGTTCTTATTTTAGGGCTTTGTATGCTCGCATTCTCTGGTGTAAATTTTGCACTTGGCGAATATAATGAGTACTTACTAAATGCCCATAAAATCGCAGGTTTTTTAATATTGCTTGCCGCAACACTTCATGTTATAAATCGCAGAAAAAAGCTAGTAAAGCTAATGAATGAAACAATGGATGTGCTAACACGCAGTAAAAATCCAAGCATTTGCAATATGGACCGAATCATCGCCTCACTAGAGCCATACAGCATAACTGAAATTTCGCAAATGTTGGGCTTTGACGAGGCTATTTTTTGCGAGACTTTACGCAAAAACGGCGTCAAATTTAGCGGCGCAGATCAAACCCTGCGCCAAATCGCTTCTTTAAACGACGAAAAGATATTTTTCGTGCTAGTTCTCATCATCGAGGCGAAATTTGGCAAGAGATTTTGTGGCGAACTAAAGTATAAACGTGGCGGAAAACTTAAAGATAAAAAAATGGTCGCATAGAGCTAGCTTAGCCTTTGCTAGCTTGCGCCATGCAGATGAAGCTATCTTTACTCCAGCGCCTAAACGCGCAGTCGTAGCAGCTCGTCTCGCCGCCGCAGCTCGTCTCCTCTTCGTCGCTATCTAGCTTAAATTTAGCGCAGTTTTGGGCTATTTGATGAGTTTTTTCGTAGTTAAATTTGCTGTATTTAAACTCATTTTTCTCATTGAAATTTTGCATCATCAAAATTCCCGAAGCTCTTTTATGTTTAAATTTCTAAACTTGCCATTTTTGTCTTTTCGCACAAGTAAAGTTGCCTTGTGATCCCAGAGTATAGGCTTTAAAGCCCCATCTAAATTTATCATCTCATCTTTTGCTAGTTCTTTAAAATTCTCGCCCAAAACCGCTTCGATAAATGGAAGCTCTATGAGCTTAACAACGCTTAGCTTTGGCTCATTTAGTTTAAATTTGCCCCTTATCTTGCCATCATCGCCGCTAAGCCTAAGCCCTATACCAGCGAGCGCGCAGGAGCTCATACAAAAGACGCGCTGGGGGCTTGGCGGCGAGCTAAGCGAAACGGAGGAGGCGCGGCTAGCGGAGTATTTTAACAGCGGCAAATACAAACCAAGGCAAGAATTTATGCACTGGGCGTTCGTAGCTGTCGATAAGGCAAATAGAATTTTATAGTTAAAATTTCTTCTAGAATGGAGCAAATTTGATGCTAGTTATATGCCTAACTATGACAAAAGTAAAAGATAATTGGCAAGATTTTAGTAAGTTTTAAAAAAGTAGTCTTTTGCTTAGTGCCAATGTTTTAAGCAATAAAAATAAAGGTCAAGAAGCTTTAGGTTGTAGATAGTTTTATGGCGGGCAGAGAGAGATTCGAACTCTCGGTGAGTTGCCCCACACACGCGTTCCAGGCGTGCTCCTTAAACCGCTCGGACATCTACCCATAAAAAGTGGAATTATATCTTTATTTGCTTAATGCTTGGCTTTTAGAGCTTTAGCCCCAAGATAACGATATCTTTATACTCGCCATCCATCAGGCAAACGCCAGTCAGTTCTCCCCATTTTTCAAAGCCAAATTTCAAAAACAGCCCAAGGCTTGCTTTGTTTTTGTTAAAGATTAGTGCGATGATGTTTTTTAAATTTAGCTCTCTAGCTTCATTTAGGCTGTGGGCTAAAAGCTGTTTGCCGATGCCCCATTTAAGAGCCTTTTTAGCGACATAGATGCTTATCTCTACGCTTATATCGTAAGCGATTTTAGGATTAAAGTCACTTAGTGAGCAGTAACCTAAAATTTCACCATTTTTTTATAGACAAAGATTAAGCGAGAGTTGTTGTGAGCTTTAAACCAAGGCTCTTGCTCTTTGTGCCGACTGGCTGCATATTAGCAGTCGTAATTTTTCTAAAATACACTAATTATAAATTTGAGCAATCTTAGGATCGCTCAAATTTATTCGATCAAGCCTAGCCTCTTTTAGCAGCTTGGTAGACTGGCTCAAGCTTTGCTGCGATCTCTTTTAGATCTTTTATCCTACTCTCGTTTGATGGGTGTGTGCTTAAAATTTCAGGCACCTTTCCGCCACTCATCTTGCTCATTTTTACCCAGACTTCGACCGCTTCTTTTGGATCGTATCCGGCTCTTGCCATTAGCTCAGTGCCGATGTGATCAGCTTCAGTTTCATGTGAGCGAGAAAAGGGCAGAGATATGGTGTATTCGCTAGCTAAATTTAGAGCATTAGCTCCAAGATCGCCAAGGCCAGTAGCTGTGGCTATTGCAAAGATACCTATGCTTTTCATCTGATCAGCACTTGCTTGCTCCCTGCTGTGCTCTCTAAGAGCGTGTGCGATCTCGTGACCCATGACCGCAGCTAGCTGTGCATCTGTTAAATTTAGCCTTTTTATGATGCCGCTATAAACGACTATCCTGCCCCCTGGCATGCACCAAGCATTTAGCGTATCTTCATTAATGACATTCACTTGCCACTTCCATTTTAGAGCGTCATCTCTAAAAACACCAGTTTGGGCGATTAGCCTTTTAGCGATATCTTGAACTCTTTTTGTAAGGATCGGATCAACATTTAGCTCGCCTTTACTCCTAGCAGCTGTTAGCGTCTTGACGTAGGCTTGGGCTGAGCTTTGCTCCATAGCTTCTGATGAGACTAGCATAAACTGCTTACGATCAGCACCAACAACGCCTGCTTTTGTAACGCTTGAGCAGCCAGTGAAGAGCAAACTAGTTGCTAACAATGTAAGTAGAAATTTTTTCATTTTTATCCTTTTTGGACTAAAATTCTGCGTATTATAGCCTGAGTTAGATATGCATTGTTAAACGATGAGAGAAATTTAATTTTTGTGATATCAAAAATAGTAATTTGCTATTTTGCAAATTTTAAACTTTCATTCACCCCTAATAATTAACTACTAAAATTTGTATGATACTTCCATAAAATCAAAGAGAATTTACCTTATTTCGTTTCGTTTTTCTCTTTTGATTTTATAAAATTTCCATAAGCCCCTGTTACTAAAATAAGCGATTTTCCACGCTGTAGCCAAGATTTAGGGCTTATGGGTTAGTGTTTCGATTAAAAATCTTAGTGCTTGACACTGAATACAAGAAAGAAACATAACCTAAATTTTATTCAGGAGTATCAAAAATGAAAAAAGCGTTTTTTTGTGGTGTTGATGTTTCTAAAGATAAAATCGACGTTTGTTTTTTAACTTCTATTATGAGTGAGAAAGCTAAATTTGAAACATTGCCTAATAACTATGAGCTTATCAAAGTTTATTTTGATAGTTTTAAAAATGATGAAATTTTAGTTGTTTTTGAAGCAACTTCAAATTATCATTTAGCACTTCAAAAGGCTTTATCTGATTTAAGTATTAGATATTGTGTTACAAACCCCTATAAATCATCTTTATTTTTAAAGCATCTTAGCACTATAAAAACTGATACAAGCGATAGTTATGGCTTGGCTGTTTATGCTAGGACTTTTAAAAGTGAGATTGCACCTGATAAGTATAATGCCGAGTATTTAGAGATAAAAAGTTACAATTCAACCTTAAATTTGCTCCAAAAAATAAATACTCAACTTAAAAATTTTAAAAGTTCTCAAAAAACTTTAAATAATAAAGTAATTGATAATGTTATCGCAAATCTTATAAAAGAGATTGCAAAACTTCAAGCTATGCTTCAAAAACTGGCTTTTGACCTTGTTAAAAAAGCTATTCCAGAAACCGAAGAGATCATTAAAGAAAACAAAGGCTTTGGCATTGATCTCGCTTTAAATTTATTTCCACAACTGCATTTTAATAGGGATAAATCTGAAAAACAATTTATAAGTTTTATTGGTCTTAGTCCTAGAATTTTTCAAAGTGGTTCAAGTGTTCATAAAAGCCAAAAGATAAACAAAATGGGCAATTCTAATATAAGGCGTATTCTATTTATGACTGCATTATGTGCCATTCGTTTTAACGCTAAATTTAAGGCACGTTATGAGCGTTTATTAGCTAACGGCAAAAAGAAGATGACTGCTATTGTTGCTGTTATGTGTGCGATAGTTCGTTATTTAAAAAGCTTATTCCCATTTAATCCAGAAATAAAGGCTATTTAATGAGAAAAATCCATTATAAGCTAATCTTTTCAGTTCTTGAAATCCTATCATCTAAAAATTCTTTAACAAGGGCTGATATATGCGATCATTTAAAGATTAGCAAAGCTTATCTTTCTCAAATTATTAGTAATAGATATTTAATAAAAAATCAAATTTTTTCAAAAAGGATAAAACAATGGCAAAAAATGCAACAGCTCCATTAATGGACAGTACAAGCGAAAATCTTTATAGAGAAATTTATCAATCTCTCAACCAAAATTTAGATTGTTTCGAGCAAAAGATTAAAGTCTTAAAGACTAAAAAGATCGATGGTAAGCAAAAGCTAGATAAAGATAACAACCCCATTGTAAATGAGCTTGGAGAGTTTGAAAAGTGGGATGATAGCTATGTTCTGACTTTTGTCGCTTTAAATAGCGGTGGTGAGCATACCACAAGGATAACGCAAGAGCAATACCTTGATCTAAAAGATGACGAAGTTTATATCGCTAGTGGTAAGATCGAATATAGGATTTATAAGGACGCTTATAATTCAACTCCAGTTATTGTTTTTAATAAATTTGTCCCTGCGATTGATAGTTTTGTCACGGCAATGCTAAAACTTGAAGCACTTAAAAATGGCTCGAATGCTTGAAAAATAGGGGCTAAACCTTAGCCCCGTGCCTAGACTATCAGCAAGGTTAGGCGGGACAAGCTGGGTTTTATTAAAGGTTTAAAAAAATGATATATAAAGACGATAGATTTAAAATACTTCATCAAGGCATCGATACTTTAGTTATCGGCGTAAATTGTATTGATGAAAAATTTTTTAATACAACTTTTTCAAGCTTTATTCGCAAGATCGCTACGCTAAAACAACAAGCACAAAATTTACGTACATTTGGCGAAAAGTATATTTTGGATGATTTGGGCTTTGATTACGGAAATTTTAAAGTATCAAGTAAAGGCTTAGGTCAATATTTTGGATATTTTTCAAACGATGATATATTTTGTACCATTTCAGATACTAAATTTAAGCCAAAAGGGCTATATCATTTAAAAATTCAATTTAGAAGCATATTTTTACTTAAATATGGACACGTTAGAGCCTATGAGCTTGTAAAAAAATTTTTAAGTGATATATTTAAAGAGCATTTTAAAATAAGTGTTTTAAGGCTCGATCTTGCAACTGATGTAACTGGCATAAAATATACTCCACAAGATTTTTTACAATTTAGAAGTTTAAAAAGAGTTTCTAACTATTCAGATCAATATAAAAAAGATGACGATGATTTAATAATTGATGAAAATTCACCAGTTTTTAATGATATAACTGAAATTAATGTCAATAATTTTATGCGTTTTACTCGCTTTGAAGGTGTAAGCTTTGGAAAAAATCCACACATGTTTAGGGTTTATGACAAGATAAAACAAGTTCAAAGCAAAAATATTTCAACTTTAATTTTCACAAAATGGGAAATAAATGGCTTTAATCCTGCTGTTGATATGTTTGTATTTAGACACGAAGCGGAGTTCGGACGATCTTCAATAAAAAGATTAATCCCTATTAATGAAAGTGATGAAAATGCTTATATTTTTAATCATTTGGGAGCTTTTTGGTCGCAAGGGCTTAGTATTTGTAAATGGTATGATCTAACTGATGATGAAATTAATCGTTTAACTGCTGGCACTATTCAAAGTGATAGTGCAAGAAAAATTTATCAAAGATGCGATTTTGATGATAATAGGCTTAAATTTTGGGATATGCTCTTGCCTTGGGGCGATGATAAATTTAAAGCTCTTACTATGCACGATCTTATTCAGTCAAAGGATATTAAAAAAGCAAAAATGGCTTTAAAAGCCTTTGTAAGTGCTGTTTATACTAATTTGGGTGTTAGTGGTGAAAATTTTTTATATGTTTTTACTGAAACACTTAAAGATCTTGAAAATGATGGTTTAACTCTTCACGAATACGGCTTATCAAAGCTTGCCGGCAATTTTTTAAAAAATGAAAAAACTATAAAAAGTCAGAATTTAAATATAGATAATCCCCTTTTTGATGTTTTTAACGCTTCTTTAAATGATTTTTTTGTTGCCATTAGCAAAATAAGAAATGATGATTATATTCATCCTATAACGAATGCTTTAAAGGGGTTTCAATGCAAAAATTAAATGCTTATGGTCTTTTGGTGTGTGAATTATTAGATAGTGGCAAGGATGTTATTTGTATTGATATTAAATGTCCTATCGTTAAAAGGCTTTACGCCAAAAAGCTTGGTTTTATTTGGGCTGATATTGTTATTGGTAGTAGAAAGGCTTTTTACTCGGCTCTTGATGAATTAAATATTCTTTTTATTCAAACAAATTTGAAAAAGCTATTAGATAGCAAAGGTTATTCTTTGCGAAATGGTCGTAAATATATTTTTGCTGTTAAACAGCCTAGATTAGATTTATTTTAAAAAAGGGTTATAAAATGTTAAATATTATTAAAAATTTAGGTGCTTTCTCTTTAAGTGATAGTGGTTCTTTAATAAATAGTCTTAGTCAGTATCAGCCTTGTAATTATTCTTTAGATGATATTAAAACTATTCATCGTTGTAATGCTAGTGATCCGATATATCTTAAAGACATTTATTCTAATCAAATTTTCGTTAAATTGTTTGATTTTTTGGTTTATGGTGGCGATGATGAATTTTTTATTTGTGATTGTATTTTAAATCCTTTAGATGTTTCTGATATACGTTTTGCTATCTCTGGTCTTTACGTTGAAATTGAAAAGAAAGATATACCAAAGGGGCATAAGCTTCTCTCTTCTGATTTTAATCTAGCTAATATTTTTTCTTCTGCTCTTCTTGATTTGCCATTTTCAACTATACAAAGTGATATTACTTTAGGAGCTTTTTCTAAAGGTCAAATCGTTCAAATTAAAGATTTTAGCTTGCCTTTTTATGTTTTAGGTTGCTCTTTATTACAACTTGGTCTTAATAAATTTATTCTTTTTTATGATGTTTTTTGCCTTGATTATGAATTAGTAAAACTCGGTGTTTTTAGCGTTCGCCGAATTTTTGTTCCAGCTGGATTAGTTAGACCATTTAAGTTTGATAAAACATTTTATAAATATGTGATTGCTTTATATGCTTATATTTTTAAGAGTTCTGCTGTTAATTCTCTTGATTTATCTGATGTTGTTAAACAAATTTTTGAATATTCTGGTGAAGAAGATTTATTTAGTTTATTTTCAAGATTACGCAATGAAGCTGTTGAAAAGCAAGCTAAATCCGAAAGTAATGAGCCACCTATTTATTTATAAAGAAAGGGATTTTTAATAATGTATTCTGGTATTACTCAAGCTATTAGTAAAGTTAGTCAAGTTAATAGTGCTTTAAAAGCTGGTGGGGTTGCTGGTGCTATTGGTGCTGGTGCTAATTTTGATTTAAAAGATAACCCCGTTACTGATATAACTGCTCTTGGTATTTGGGGATTAAAAAATGTTTATAATAGTTTTTTTAATAAAAAAGAAAGTGTCGATGTTGATAAAAATATAAAAGAGCTTAGTGAATATTATGCTAAACAACGTGAAGCTAAAGCAATAGATGCACAAAAAGAAAAAGAAAAACCTAAAGAAGATAATTTACCTAAGCCATCTGATAACGATAAGTCTAGTAGTGTCCCCTTAACTTTACTTGGTGTTTTAGATCAGCAAAATCATATATTAAAGCTTATGTCTTTAAATTTAGCTGTTTTAGGAGCTGTGAAAAATAATGCTTTTGATAAACAAGCTAGCGCTAAAAAAGATAACTTATATAATCAATCTCCAGAAATTCAAGGGCGTGTTACATTTGATAGAAAAACTGGATATTGGGTTGATCCTACTACTAAAACGCTTTATAATCCTTATACTGGCGATCGTATATATGATAATGCTTCGTCAAATACTGGCACTAATTCCGCTGTTTCTACTGGTGTAGATTTTAAAGAAGTGTTAAAATCTCAAGAAAAAATTAATAGTGAAATTTCTAAATATATCTCAACTATTGGCGAAAATCAAAAAGTATATAATCAAAATTTAGAAAAGCTTGTTGTTAATTCAAAAGAGTATTCGCAAGCTATGAAAGATGGTTTGGCTGGTGTTAAACTCAAAGCCAGCGTTGCTGTCGATAATAATTTAAACGCTTCTTTAGCTATTAATAAGCCAGTTGAAATTTCTTTCCCAGCTTCTTATGCTGAAAACCAAAAAATACTTAGTGATAATTCAACTAAAACGCTTGAAATTTATAAAGAAAAAGCTGATTTTGATAAGACCTCGATTGCTGTAAAGGATCTCGACGGCAATACTATTGCTAACGCTTCGCCACGTGATATTGCTTTATCTCGTCAAGCTGTTCAGGCTCGTGTTTTAACTGATGAAAATAGTTTTGAATTAGATAGCGATGCTTTAAATTTATTTGATATACCTATCCCAAATTTTAAAGATTTGTTTGATACTGAATTACCTAGTAAAACTTTACTTAAGGATTTAAAATAATGGCTGATAAACGTTCTGAAGCTGGAAGAATTTTAAAGCTTGGCATTGATGAAATGTTTGAAGACTTAACCTATAGTGTTGCTTATGATCAAGTTTTGTCTAAATTAAAAAATAGTGGTATGGATGACGGCATTTTAAAAGATGCAATAAATAGTGGTGTCACTATTATGTTTAGCGCGGCTTTAGTAAAGTATATTCAACTTCAAGAAAGTGTTGTAAATAAAATTATGAGTATTGTTTATGCTGGTGTTGTAGCTTTACTATCCCCTTTAGGTAGATATGCCAAAAATAAGCTTAGTAATATAAAAGGCGTTAAACTTAATAGAATGCTTGGTTTTTTAACTGGCAATTTTTCTGATCGTATTGGTGTTGCCAAAGTTTTTGTGGAGTGTGGTAATCAAATTATAAATACTAATAATTCTAATAGTTCAGCACTCCAAAATGTCAATACCGTTATTAATCAACGCCAGCATATTTTAGAAACTAAAAATCAAGAATTTAACTATGCAAAAGCAAAGGTTGATAATATAAATCAAACACTACTTTTTAAGCTTTTTAGCTCTCGCTTTACTCCGCAAGATAAAGAAATTCTTAGACGTATAACTGGAAGTGATAAGATTGATATTGACGCTTTAAATCACGTTGCTGATTTTATGTTTGTTACTGATGATGCTGGTAATGTTTTGGGTCTTAGTGAGATGTTTATTACTATGATGAATGGACTAGGCTATTTTAATGGAAAGGATAAAAAGCATGGCTCTTGATTGTGAAAAGGCTTTTGAAGAAGAAATGAAGAAATTTGATAGTATTGGTGCTTGTCTTGCTCGTATTGAAAAAATATTAATTGACAATTTAAAAGATAAAAAAGATGATAAAAGCGGTTTGGCATCTTTGGATGAAACAAATCGTCTTTTAAAAATTCTTTGCCGTGATCTTGTAGGTAAAGAATAATGGTTTCTTTGCTGTGTGGTTGCTGTAATAAGAAAAAAGATTTTACTTTTTATATTGAGAGAGTATTATTTTTTCGTTCTAATACTGAAAATTTAAATGCTAGTATTGATGAAAAATATGATAAGAAAGATGCGCTTTTTGATTGCGGTTTTTCTGGTAATAGTTGTATTCGTGATAAGCGTATTTCTTCTCTTTTTGGTCTTGGCTTTTATTTTTCTGCTTATACTAATTCTAGCATTAAAAAGGCTAATGCCCCTTTACATATGCATTATAATAGCGATGATGCTGACGATTATGAATATAGGGTAGGCACTGATTTTTTAACTCCATCTGGTAAGATTAATATTACGGATTTGCCCAGCTCTTCCGAAATTTCTTCTTATTTTGATAGTAATTTATTCTTTTCTTTTAGTGATCGATCTGATTACTTTTATTTTTGTATTCCTGCATCTTTTAATTATGTAAAATATACCAGCCGTCTCTCCTTTTCTGATTTTTCTTGTTATTCATCTTCTAGCCCCTTTTTTAGAAGTGATCTTCGTCTTGGTCTTTTGGATTGTGACTATACTGGTATTCATACTGAAGCTTTTAATCTTTTTTCTATTTTTTCTAGTTTTGTTAATAAATCTTTTGTTTATGAATTTTCTGATTTTATTAATGTATTTGAAAATTCTCTCTCTTCTTTTTATTCTCAATTTTACAGCGATGTAACTAATTTTAAATTACAACATCGCTATTTATCAGTTTATCGATTTTCAAAAAAGGAGTATTATGCCTATCTACAAAATTACACAACAGCAAGGCAATAGGGTTATCACTTCAACACTTGAAGCTAAAAGTGTTTCCGATCTAATTGCTTTTTTAGATGCTGTTTCTACTGCTGAGATTAAGTATATTTATAAAGTCGAGTTCGAAACTCAAAAAACTAATTTTCCGTCTGACGACTTCAATTACAATAAGCAGTTTAAAGCTTTTGTATCTAATAAAAATCGTATGTGCAAGCAAATTTTAATTCATAATGTAAAAAAGACTAAAAACGAAGCTGAAATATCTGCTTTAATTAAAACACATTTAGAAGTAGGCGGACTTGCTGTAAAGGGTGTTTCTTGTTCGCTTTTTATGGATAAGTAAGAATTTAATAATTTGTCTTTATAATTATTTCTTTATATAAAAAGGAGTTGCTTATGCTTAGAAAGATTGTTGCTTTTTGTTTGTTTTTTAATATTTCTTTCGGATATAGTTATTTTGATAATTTAAAAGAGTCTTTTATTAATATGTCAGATGTTGAAGCATCTGAATTTATTTGTAAAAATTATCCTTATGTTGTTATGGCTTCTGGTCGTTCTTATCTTAAGGGGTCTATTTGTTATGTCGATTATTCTCTTTATGATGATAAAAAATTGGCTGAAGCTGAAAACGTTTTAAATTATAAATTTTGTAATTATGATGAGTTAAAAGCGTTTTTACACTCTAAAGGCTCTTTGGAAGTTAAATTTTATGGATCAAATAAAAACTTACTTAAAACTATTCGCTACAATAAAGTTTCACGTATCCCTTGTTCTTTGATCAAATTTTAAATCTTTTTTATGTGTTCTTTTTAATAGATGTTGTCCCCCCTCTCAAACACGGCACCCCACCGCTCTGCGGTGTGTGCCGTGTTTTCTTTTCTTCCCTTTTAGTTTATTCTTTTTTATTATCTTATTTTCTTTCTCGATCTTTTATCTTCTTTAGTTGTTTTTTGTTTGCGTTGTGGCGATAGTTTCTGCGATTGCTCGAATATCTTAAAACTTATAATTATGTCTTTTTGCTAGCTATCGCCACGCAAACACTACGCGGACGAAAAACGCGAAAGCGTTTTGAGCGTGCTGAAGCGTCCTTAATATAACCTTAATTATTTAACTTTCTCTTTTTTGCTTAATATTCTCTTGTTTAAAACGTTTTAACAAAAACAAGCAAATTTAAAAAAGTCGAATGACAAAAGAAAGGATAAAAAAATGTTAAGACAAACAATAGATGGACTTTATGCAAAAAGTCTTACTTTTTCTAGTGGTAGTGATGAAGATGCTTTACTTCCGCTTTTAGCTGGCAAAGTTGAAAGTTATTCAGTCTTTGGCGATGGTGGTACTGCTTTAGCTTCAACACCTGATCCACTTAATCGTAAAAATGTGATCGTTGGTGCTAAAACTACGACTGGTAGAATTTCTACTATGGTAACTATCCCGCACGTTAAACAAAGTTATATGTTTCAAAATTTTCTTTCTGATTTTACTGGCAAATTAGATGCAAATTATGATACTGCTGTTAAATGCGATTATGTAACTTTGAAATTTGATAGACTTTAAGGAGTAAGAGATGTCTAAATGTTTAGTTAAAAATACAATAAATAATAGAACTTATGGCTTTGCTTTGCCGTGCGGTGGTGCTGAAGCTAAAGCATTTTGTGATAATGCTCTTGAAGGAACTTACGTAATACTTTCTCGTGCTAGTGAGCAAGGTAATTCAAGCGAAGCAAGCGTTATTGAATATACTATTACTGGTAAAAATACGGCTGGCAATAAAACCACTTTCAGTTTTTATACTAAGCCTAGTATTGATGAAGACCAGATCAAAACCGCTTTAGCTGGTAAAAAATTTAACGGCGTTAAGTTTGATGAAATTTACGTTATTAGTGCTAGAAAAGTAAAGTAGTGTTTTCAATATTAAATTTAAGCTCCCTATTTGGTAGGGGGCTGTTAATACATATATTTGCTTATTCTATTTTGCTTCTTTATATATCTTTTTTAAAAGGTGAAGTAAGAAACTATGATGCAAAAGTTAGCACTTTAAAAGCTCATCTAGCAACTGAAAAAGAATATACTAAAAACGCTTTTTTAATTATTGATAATCAAAATTTAAAAATTAAGCAATTAAAAATAGATAGCGAAAAAATATCTAAAGAAAATAATATTTTAAATCAAAAATTACAAAAACGTTTTAGCACTATCGAAACACCTAAAACGGATGACTGCTTAAGTAAGCTAAAATTTTACGATACTTTACTTTTAGAGTTTAGCAATGGTAACTATTCCAAATAAGCTATTTTTCTTTTTCTTGCTATCTTATCTTGTTTTATTTGTTGGTTGCTCTGCAAAATCTTCACAAGGTGCTATTCAAGAAGCTTATATGCCTATAAAATGCGACGTAACAATTCCAGATAAACCTGTTTTTGATCCATTAAATCCAGAAAGTTTAAAAGATTTAATTATTTATTGCATAAGAGTAGAAGATTTATTAAAAGGCTGTGTAAATGGACAATTTAAACAAGGACGATAATTATTTAATTTTAGTTCTTTTTGTTGGATTTATAGCATCAATTTTAAATCTTGAAACTAAAGATTTTTCTAAAATCAAATATAAAATTTTATCTTATTTGCTTAGTTTTTTAAGTTCTATGTTTTTATGCTGGATTAGTTATGAAATATTTTTTTTCTTTCTAAACAATATTAGGGTTTCGGTTGCTCTTGCTGGTTTTGTAACTTGGCGTGGCACTGACTGGATATATTCAAAAATTGACAAAGCCTTAGATAAAAGGATAGAAAGGGATTAAAATGACACTTGGCGAACATCAAGAAGCTTTTATGAAAGACGTTGAAAAACTTTTAGCTTATCTTCATTCTAATGGATACTCTGTAAGGGGTGGCGAATTAGAAAGGACACAAGCCCAGCAAGAAATTTATTATAATAGTGGTAAAAGTAAAACTATGAATTCTAATCATCTAAAAAGATGTGCGATAGATTTACATATATTTAAAAATAACGTTTGGTTACAATCAAAGCTAGAATTACAAGATATTGGCAATTATTGGGAGAGCTTAAATACTCTTAATCGTTGGGGCGGTAATTTTAAAAACTTTCTTGATGTTCCACACTTTGAAAGAAATTGTTAAAAATCTCTTGACTTCTATCTTAAAATCTTGGCTTCGCTTATCGCTTAGCTCAAATTTTAGAGCCGAAATTACTCGCTCATGAAATTTTAAAATTTACTAGAGTTTATTTGGTATATAAATTTACGCCTATGCCTTATAGTTTATATTTCTCTCAAACTCTCTCAAACGTTTATTTACGGATCTTAACTCTGTTATCGTCGTCCAGTTGTCGATAAATACGCTAAAACTCTCTCTAACTTGAGAAAAAGCGTTGCTAGCTTGTATAAGCACACCAAGCGTTATAACGCCGCTAAATAGGCCATTTCCCATGATGATATAAGGCACGATGACAAGAATTTGTGAAAAAGAGATGAGCCAAAGGTTAAAGTAGCCATAGTGCAAAAATAGTTTGTAATAATTTAACTTTACGCCCGTAAAAAGCTCTAACATGACGTTTGGCTGGCAAAATTTAGACTTATCGTCCTCGCCATAAACTAGCTCTTTTCTAAACGCTGCTTCTGCTTTTTGGTTGTTATACTCGATATGCGGGAGTTTAATGCCCACAAACCACGAAATAATTAAGCCACCGATGCTAATTATTAAAGCAATATAAACAAGCGAGCCTTCGATATCTTTGATGTAAGGCAAACTCACGCTCTTGCTTAGCTCCCAAAGCACTGGTATAAAGGCAATTAGCGTCATGATCGCCCTTAAAACTTGCACGCCAAGGCTTTCCATTATTTTGGCAAAGCGGTAGACGTCTTCTTGGATACGCTGCGAACTACCTTCGATATCACTTTTACAGTTTTGCCAAAATTTTAGATATCTAAATGTCATCGCCTCTCTCCAGCGAAAGACCCAGTGGCTAGCAAAAAACGAGATCACAGTGTAAGTCACGACGTAAGGCATAGCGATTTTTATAAAGTTAAAAATTTCTCGCCAAAACTCACTTACATCATGATCTTTTGAGTTTTGCACGATGTCGTAGAAATTTTTATACCACTCGTTTATACGGACATTTAGGTGTGTTTGATAAACAAGAAGCAAGATGATAAATATCGCTCCGCCATAAGCCCAGAGTGCCCATTTTTTATCTTTAAAAAATGATGAAAACATAAAGTGCCTTTTGTAAATTTTGGCGAATTATAGCAAGCAATATTAAGCATTTATATAAAATTTAAATGCGAGCTATATCATTTTGCAAATTTTACGTAAAGGAAAATGATGAAGAAATTAGCATTTTTGGCCCTTGGCTTTTTTGCAACATTTGCGTTCGCGGCTGATATGAAGGTCTATAAAAGCCCAACTTGTGGATGTTGTACTAGTTGGGGTGAGGCGATGCAGAAGGCCGGATTTAGCGAAGAGGTTATAAAAGTAGATGATATAGCTAAAGTTAAGAAAGAATTTAATGTGCCGCTAGAGCTTTCAAGCTGCCATACAGCAATCATTGATGGATACATCATAGAAGGTCATGTTCCAGCCTATGAGGTAAAGCGCCTACTAGAGCTTAAGCCAAAAGATGTAGTTGGTATCGCAGTACCTGGCATGCCGATGGAGAGCCAAGGTATGGAGCAAGGCAGTAAAGCTGAGCAATACGATGTTATTTTATTTAAAAAAGATGGCTCGCAAGAAATTTTTGCTACTTACATCGGCACAAAAAAACTAAGATAACTTCAAAAATTTTTAAATTTAGCTCATTTTTTGACGAGCTAAATTTAAAAAGAAATTCCCTTGCTTACAGCAATAATACAAAGTAAAAATGTTAGCGGGACGTAGATAAATTTGCCTACAAAATACCAGAAATTACCATAAGATCTATTTGCTCCAGAATTTATCTCGTCTAAAATTTCATCTTTTTTAATAATCCAGAACCAAGAAATAGCACCGATTACCGCACCGATTGGAATGATATAGATCGACACAAAGTCCATCCAAGGCCCCCAACTGCTAATAGGCTCCATAAATGCTCCTATGCCAAAGCAAACTGCACAAAGTAGCGTGAGCGTCCAAAATCTACTAAGGAGTGGGAATTTATGCATTAGTGACTCGGCGACTACTTCAAACATATTTTGAAGTGAAGTGATACCACCAAAGATAACAGCTGTAAATAAAATAATGGCAAAAATTTGTCCGCCGATCATATTTTGTAAAATTTTAGGAAGCGTTACGAAAAGTAGCTTTGGACCTTCGGCTGGATCCATAGCATAGGCAAAGACCGCTGGGATCATAACAAGAGCCGCCACAAGAGCTGCGATAGTATCAAAAAAGGCTGTAGTTTTAGCACTTTCAACGATATCTTCATCTTTTGAAAGGTAAGCTCCATAAACTATCATGCCAGATCCTGTGATAGAGAGCGAGAAAAAGGCTTGACCCATCGCAGAAACCCATACCATCGGGTCTGCAAGCTTACTAAAGTCAGGGATAAAAAGGAATTTATATCCATCAAATGCATTTGGTAGCATCGCGACATTTATAGCCAAAATGCTAAATAATACAAAAAACAGTGGCATCATTATTTGATTTGTTTTTTCGATACTTTTTGCTCCAAAAAATAGCGTAAGAAGCGTGCCAACAACGATGATAAAATGATAAGGCAAGACTGAGTAATCTTGAAGTGCAAATGAGTTAAACCAAACGTTCGTATCAACGCTCATAAATGAGCCAGTAAGCGCCTGAGTAAGGGCTTTTAGTACGTAGGCGATGATGACTGCGTAGCCGATGGCTATGCAAAGTGAGCCAGCAAGCGGAAGCCAGCCAATAATACTGCCAAATACACCTAAATTTCTACTTTGCCAAGCATATTTATATGATCCAAGCGTACCAGTTTTTGCACGTCTACCGATCGCATACTCCGCACTCAGACCAACATATGAAAAAAGAGTTATGAAAAAAACATAGATGAGTAAAAACGCTGCACCGCCATTTGTGCCAAGTTTGTAAGGAAAGCCCCAGACATTTGCCATGCCAACTGCTGATCCAACACAGGCCAATATAAATGCCCAACGCGATGAAAAATTCTTTTTGCTCATTGTAAAATCCATAAATTTAGTGATGAAAATAATGTTATCAAAATATGATTTAAGAAGTTTTTATAAATCTTAAATTTAAGAAATGTTGTTACTTTTGGGCGTGGCTAATTTGACCGCTAAATATAAATTCGCTATAATCAGGCAAAAATTTTTAACTCTTAAGGATCATAATTGAACCCCAGTAGCGATAATTCGCTTTTAATGGTAATACTTGCCATTGTATTCATTTTACTAAATGCCTTTTTTGTTTTATCAGAATTTTCTCTTGTTAAAGTTCGTAAGTCTAGACTTGAAGAGCTTATCAAAGAGAAAAAGCCAAACGCTCAGCTTGCTTTTGAGATGTCAAACAAGCTTGATACTTATCTTAGTGCCACTCAGCTTGGCATCACACTAAGCTCACTTGCTCTTGGTTGGATCGGTGAGCCAGCAGTTGCAAGACTTATAGAAGCCCCACTTAAAAATTTCTTCAACTTTAGCGATATCTTAGTTCATACGGTTGGTTTTGCGATCGCATTTACGCTTATTACGCTACTTCACGTTGTAATGGGTGAGCTTGTGCCAAAGTCAGTTGCTATCGCAAAGGCCGAGACTTCAGTGTTAAAAATCGCTCGTCCACTTCACTTTTTCTGGGTGTTATTTTCGCCTGTAATTAAGCTTTTTGATATTTTAGCGACCATTGGACTTAAAATTTTAGGTATCCAGCCAGCTAAAGAAAATGAGCTAGCGCACTCTGAAGAAGAGATAAAAATCATCGTTGGTGAGAGCTTAAAGGGCGGCGTGCTTGATAGCTTTGAGACTGAGATCATTAAAAATGCAGTCGATTTTAGTGACACAGTTGCAAAAGAGATCATGACGCCAAGGCGCGATATGATCTGCATAAATAAACAAAAGAGCTTTGAAGAGAATTTGCAAGTCGTATTTGAATCAAAATACACTCGCTTTCCTTATATAGACGGCTCAAAAGATATTATTTTGGGCATGATACACATTAGAGATATTTTGCAGCTCCACTTTAGTAAAGATAAAGAGAAGAGTTTTGATTCAATTGTTCGTAAATTTGTCATCGTGCCTGAGAGCCTTTCTATTTCAAAAGTGCTTGTAATGATGAATAAAGAGCAAATTTCGGCTGCACTCGTAGTTGATGAGTATGGCGGCACAGCCGGACTTCTTACGATGGAAGATATAATGGAAGAGGTGCTTGGTGATTTTAATGACGAGCATGATGAAGTCGATCAGCACTACAAAAAGATAAATGACAATATTTATGAATTTCAAGGCAGATACGATCTAGAGAGCGTTGAAGAGGTTCTTGGTATAAGCTTTGACGAAGAAACAGATCAAGTAACGATCGGTGGATATGTATTCAATCTAATTGGTCGCTTGCCAGTTGTAGGTGATAAGATCGAGGATGAAAACTGCTACTACGAAGTAAGAAAGATGGATGGAGCCAGTATCTCACGTGTAAAAGTTAGAAAAAAGATAAAAAATGAAGAGGAGAGCATTCAGTCTTAAATTTATATATTTATGGCTTAAATAAGCCATGTTATGTAAATTTCTATCAATATTGTGATGCTCTAGACTCAATTTTCGCCATCGCTTATTTTATTAAATTTGTTTTAGACAAGTCTTCTAGTTGTAGTCATGCAAAATAAACTCATATAAATTTTTTCGAGTAGATATCCAGCAGTAAAATTTAATCTTAAATTTTAAATATAGTTAATATAATTAAAAATTGTTTTTTACGAGGAGTAAAGATGAGAATAATAAATACAAAAGATATAAGAGAAGTTGTTGCCAAGCTTTGCAAACAGGCCTGTTATGTTGTGACGCCAGATTTAAAGGCTGCTTTTACAAAGGCTCAAAGTAGCGAAAGCTCGTCACTAGGCAAAGATATTTTGGGCAAAATTTTACAAAATGCTAAGCTTGCGGAAGAGGGTGTTGCGCCTATATGCCAAGATACCGGTATGACGGTTGTTTTTGTGCAGATCGGCCAAGATGTGCATATCGAGGGTGGATATATTGAAGATGCGATAAACGAGGGCATTGCGGAAGGCTACATTGAAGGTTATCTAAGAAAGTCAGTCGTTGCTGAGCCACTTTTTGAGAGAAAGAATACCACAAACAACACTCCAGCTGTCATTCACACTAGGATCGTACCAGGAGATAAGCTAAAGATAAAAGTAGCTCCAAAAGGTTTTGGTAGTGAGAATAAGTCAGTTTTAAAAATGCTTGTGCCAGCTGATGGTATAGAGGGTGTAAAAAAAGTCTTTTTAGAGGCTGTAAAATACGCTGGACCAAACGCCTGTCCTCCGCTAACAATAGGCGTTGGCATAGGTGGTACGATGGATAAGGCAGCACTTTTAGCAAAAGAAGCGGCAGTTCGTTCAGTTGATAGTAAAAATTCTGATCCAAGATATGCCAAATTAGAAGACGAGTTACTAGAGCTTGCTTGTAAAACTGGTGTTGGTCCTCAAGGGCTTGGTGGTGATACTACCGCCGTAAAAGTAAATGTCGAGTGGTATCCAACTCACATAGCAGGTCTTCCTGTTGCTATAAACATTAACTGCCATGCTGCACGCCACGCAGACGCTGAGCTTTAAGGAGAGAAAATGTCAGAAGTAAAAAGAATAACAGCACCATTTGATAAAGAGGTGGTAAAGAGCCTAAAGGCAGGTGACAATGTCCTAATATCAGGCACTATCATAGCAGCTCGTGACGCTGCACATAAGGCACTTACTGAAACATTGGCACGTGGCGAAAAACTACCAGTTGAACTAAAGGGTGAGACTATCTACTATGTTGGACCAACTCCAGCCAAGCCAAATCAAGCTATCGGTGCAGCAGGCCCAACAACAAGCGGCAGAATGGATAAATACACCCCAACTATGATAAATGAAGTTGGTATAAATGGTATGATTGGTAAAGGCTACAGGAGTGACGCAGTAGTCGAGGCTATGAAAAAATCATGCTGTGTTTATATGGTTGCTATCGGCGGCATCGGAGCTCTCATTAGCCAAAGTATCAAAAAATATGAAGTGCTAGCTTACCCAGAACTAGGACCAGAGGCAGTGGCTAGGCTTACAGTTGAGGACTTTCCAGCGATAGTTGCTATTGACTGCGAAGGTAATAACTTCTATGAAGTTGGCCAAGCACCTTACAAAAAGATCTAAATTTATCCCGCTAGCAAGCTAGCTAGCGGACTTTAATAATATCCAAGACACATCGTTTCAGTTAATTTTATGCGTTTTTCAAATGGAGCAGGTGAGAAAAATTTACACTTTTCAATGTAAATTCTATAAGAATAGCTAAGATTAAAATCATCATAAAATTTCTTCAAGTCTATAAATTTGATACCGCAAATCTCATGAAATTTAAAGAACTCGTAGATCTTAGAACTATTTTTTGCTACAAGATGAGATGGAGCAAGTGAGGTAAAAGAGCAAAATACACCCGTTGGAATAAGTCCATTTAAAGGTGTGCAGGTTTTTATAATGTTTTGAAATTTGACTGGAATGCTATTTTTTCTAAGAAAAACTATTCTTGAGTTTTCAAATTTAGCACTTATGACATTTTTCCAAAAAAGATAAGCATTTGATGAGATGCCAGCTTTTTTAGCCAACTCAGCACCGAGTACATAATCATCTAAAAACTCATTTGGTGCGAGTATATTTTGCATCTTCATCCTTTTGAAATTTTGCCCATTATAGCTTTTGGAGACTAAAAATTTAGAAAATTTATAGTAGGATTTTACGAAATTTCAAAAGGAGAAAATATGAAAAAACAAATCTCAACAAAAAATGCTCCACAAGCGATCGGGCCATATTCTCAAGCTATTAGCGCAAATGGATTTTTATTTATCTCAGGTCAGCTTGGTGTCACACCAGCGGGTGAGTTTGCAGATAGTAGCGTAGAGGCCCAAGCTGAGCAATCACTTGAAAATTTAAAAAATATCTTGACTGAAGTAGGACTTACTTTTGATAATGCTGTAAAGACTACAATATTTCTAGCAGATATGGCGGATTTTGTTAAAGTAAATACTGTGTATGCTAAATTTTTTAAAGAGCCTTATCCTGCTAGAAGTACAGTAGCTGTTAAGACCTTGCCAAAAGACGCACTTGTGGAAATAGAGCTTATCGCGGCTTATTAATAGAGATTGTGTAAAAGTTCATATAATTTAATGTTTAATATGATGGAGAGCAAAAACTCTCCAAATTTATATTTCAAAAACTAAACCCTATAAACCTATAATAAAAATACATAACTTAAAATTTTTAATCGCCAACAATTTTTTCTCAAATTCCCTAATTATTTCAACTATCTTTAAGTATTGCTCATATATAATTCCAGCTCACGAAACGAGAAACCACCTTTAACTTCATTGGTTAATAAAGCCTTTTCTTTTTATCGTTGTTCTTTTAACTTACAATTGTTAAACTATTAGTCAATCTTTGAAATCTAAACAAGTGATCGATTGAGCCAGTCTATT